>NZ_JBEYZD010000019.1:0-142488 GCF_040645895.1 Streptomyces olindensis
GCGCTGGTAGGCATGGCCCATGGCGACTGACGCGAGCGGCTCTTCGTCCGGCCTGCGGGTACTGGCCCCGCCGGCCATGGAGGCCGGGCGGGGCTCCCGCGCGTGGCCCGTTTCCGGCCGGGTAAAACGAATCTTTACGGTTGCTTGGGGCATTGAATTGCTAAGGGCAAGTAACCCCCTTCTACTGTGGCGGGATGACCGAAACCGCAGCCGTACCCGAGGAGGCGGCCCCGGCATCCCCGCCCGGCGGGCTGACCCACCGGCAGATCCTGACCATCCTCAGCGGTCTGCTGCTGGGCATGTTCCTGGCCGCCCTGGACCAGACGATCGTCAGCACCGCGATCCGCACGATCTCCGACGACCTGCACGGCCTGAGCCAGCAGGCGTGGGCGACCACGGCGTACCTGATCACCTCGACGATCACCACACCGCTGTACGGCAAGCTGTCGGACCTGCACGGCCGCAAGCCGTACTTCCTGACCGCCATCGGCATCTTCGTGGTGGGTTCGGCGGCCTGCTCGTTCGCCACGTCGATGACCGAACTGGCCTGGTTCCGGGCGTTCCAGGGGCTCGGCGCGGGCGGTCTGATGTCGCTGGTGCTCGCGATCATCGGCGACATCGTGTCGCCGCGGGAACGCGCCCGCTACCAGGGCTACCTGCTGGCCACCTTCGCCACCTCCAGCGTGCTCGGCCCGCTCATCGGCGGGTTCCTGTCCGGCCGGGACAGCATCCTGGGCATCACCGGCTGGCGCTGGGTGTTCCTGGTCAACGTGCCGGTCGGCCTGATCGCCCTGGCCGTGGTCGCCAAGGTGCTCAACGTGCCGCACACCCGGCTCGACCGGCGGATCGACGTCTGGGGCGCGGTGACCATCGCCCTCGGCGTGGTGCCGCTGCTGCTGGTGGCCGAGCAGGGCCGCGACTGGGGCTGGACGTCGACGAGGTCCGTGGCGTGCTACGCGGTCGCCGCGGTCGGCCTGCTGCTGTGGGTCCTGGTGGAGCGCCGGGTCGGCGATGACGCGCTGATCCCGGTCCGGCTGTTCCGCAACGGGATGTTCAGCCTGGTCAGCGTGGTGCTGCTGATCGTCGGCATGGGCATGTTCGGCGCGATGATGATGATCCCGCAGTACCTGCAGATCGTGAAGGGAGCCACCCCGACCACCTCGGGTCTGCAGATGCTGCCGCTGGTCATCGGCATGATGAGCGCCTCCATCGTCTCCGGCCAGGTCACCTCCAGGACCGGCAGGTACAAGTTCCTCCCGATCGTCGGCACCGCGCTGATGATCGTGGCCCTCGTGCTGTTCGCCGTACGGGTGGACTGGGACACCCCGCTGCGGCAGACGATGGTCTACATGCTCGTCCTGGGCCTGGGGCTCGGCTGCTGCATGCAGACGCTGGTCCTGGCGATGCAGAACACGGTGCCGCCGCAGGACATGGGCGTGGCGAGCGCCTCCTCCACGTTCTTCCGGCAGATGGGCGGCACGGCCGGCACGGCCGTGTTCACCACCCTGCTGTTCACCCACGTCCCCGGGAAGATCACGGACGCCTTCGCGTCGGTCGGCCACACTGCGTCCTTCCGGGCGGCCCTGCGGGACCCGGCGGTGCGCGCCGACCCGGCGAACCGGCCTGTGCTGGACATGGTGCAAGGGCACGGGCACGGCTCCTCCGGTGCCACACAGGTGCTCGGCGACTCGTCGTTCATCCAGAAGCTCGACCCTCGGCTCGCGGTGCCGTTCAAGATGGGCTTCGCCGACTCGATGCACGTGGTGTTCCTGACCGCGGCGGCGGTGATGGTGCTGGGCTTCCTGCTGGTCCTGTTCATCAAGGAGGTGCCGCTGCGCCAGGTGTCCGGGCTCCAGGCCCGCGCGGCGGAGGCAGGCCCGACGGGCGTGGAGGCAGGCCCGACGAGCGCGGTCCCGGCCGGGAAGGCCGCGACCGGGAAAGCCGCGGCCGCCGCGCCGGTGCCCGGGCCGGTCCGTCCCGAGGTGGAGACCGCGGCCGGCGGAATCCCGGTGCGCGGCTTCGTCCGGCGCGCCGAGGGCGACCCGGTCCCACGGGCCGCCGTGACACTGATCTCCCTCGCCGGACGGCAGTTGGGCCGCGCGGCCGCCCGGGCCGACGGCGCCTACGCGGTGACCGTGCCGGGCACGGGTTCGTACGTCCTGATCGCCTCCGCCGACGGCTTCCAGCCGCAGGCCTCGACGGTCGTCGTGCACGAGGACCCGGTGGCGTACGACATCCTGCTCAGCGGCACCAGCGGCCTGAGCGGTGCCGTACGGGCCGCCGGGACCTCGCTGCCCGTGAAGGACGCGATGGTGATCGTGACGGACGTGCGCGGTGATCTGCTGGCCACCCAGGCCACCGGCGAGCAGGGCGAGTTCTCCTTCGGGGAACTGGTGCCAGGGTCGGTGACCGTCGCGGTGAACGCCGCCGGCTTCCGCCCGCGCGCCGTGCCGGTCGAGATCGGCGGCAGCGGTCCCACCCGCGTCGAGGTCGACCTCGACTTCGGCGCCCACCTCCAGGGCGTCGTACGGGCCCCGCACGGACCTCTCGCGGACGCCCGGGTGACGCTGCTGGACGCGGCGGGCAACGTCGTCGGCACGGCCGTCACGGCGGCGGACGGCGCCTACGCCTTCACCGACCTGGACAGCGGCGAGTACACGGTCATCGCGACCGGCTACCCCCCGGTGGCCACGGCGCTGACGGTGAGCGGCCGCGGCGTCGACGGCCACGACGTGGAACTGGCCCACCCGGCCGAATAGGCGCCAGGGCCCGACCTGGGCGCCAGGGCCCCACCTTGGCGCCAGGGCCCGACCGCGGAAAGGGGAAGCCCCGGTGGGCCCGCTCCTGGCAGGCTGGTCCCATGGTCACGCAGCCGAACGACTGGTCCGGGCTCTCCTGGCTGGGTCCACCGATCGACGCCCGCGCGCTGTTCCGCCCCGAACTGGGCGCCCTGGTCGGGCTGTTGCGGGGGCTCGGGCCGGCGGAGTGGGCGCGGACGGCCGTGCCGGGGTGGACCGTCCACGACGTCACCGCGCACGTCCTCGGTGACTGCGCCGCCCGCCTCGGCCGCCGCGATCCGGGCCCCTTCGCACCCGGTGAGACCCTCGAGGCGTTCATCCACCGCGCCAACCAGGAGTGGGTCGAGCGCCACCGGGACACGGACCCGGCCGCGCTCGTCGACGCCCTGGAGGACGCCGGCACCGAACTCGCCGGCCGCTTCGCGCACGCGGACCCGGACGCGCCGTCGCTGGGCGTGTCCTGGGCCGGGGCGGACCCGGCGCCCATGTGGCTCGACTGCGCCCGGGAGTTCACCGAGTACTGGACGCACCGGCAGCAGATCCGGCACGCCGTCGGGCTCGACACCGATCCCGAGCCGCGGGCCCTGTCCGTCGTCCTGGACACGTTCATGCGGGCCCTTCCGCACACCCTGCGGGGCGTCGAGGCGCCGGGCGGCACGCGGGTGGAGGTGACGGTCACCGGCCCGGGAGGGGGAGTCTGGACCGTGACGGCCGTGACGGGCGGTTGGTCCCTGGGCGAGGGATCGCACGGGCGGCCGCCCACCACCGCCGTACGACTGGACGCGGAGACGGCGTGGCGGCTGTGCACCCGCGGCATCGAGCCGGCCACCGCCCTCGCCCGGGCCCGCGCCCGGGGCGACCACCGGCTCGCCGAGGCCGTGTGCCGGATCGTGTCCATCGTGTACTGACGGGGGCGGCCGCCGCCACGACCGGGCTGGGCCGCCGCCATGACCGGGTGGGCCGTCGCGCGCTGTCGAGTTCCTGTCGAATTCGCCGACGGGGCGCGGCACTTGGGGCACTTGGCGTTTCATCGGAACCGTCGAGTCACAGCCCCACCCACACGAAAGGCCCGATCATGACCCGGAACCACCCCCGGCCGTCCCGGCGCACCGTGCTCGGCGGGGCCGTCGCCGCGCTCGCGGTGGCCGCCGGCGCCGGCACCGCGCAGGCCGCCCCCGGCACCGCCTGGCCCACCGAGTTCCCGCTGCCCGACGGCTGGCTCCCCGAGGGCATCACCATAGGCAGCAGGCCGTACGCGTACATGGGCTCCCGCGCCAACGGGGCCGTCTACCGCACCGATCTGCGCACCGGCAGGGGCGAGGTCCTGCACGAGGGCGCCACCGGTCTCGCGTCCATCGGGCTGAAGCTGGACGACGACGGCCTGCTCTACGTGGCCGGCGGCGCCGGGGGAACGGCCCGGATCGTCGACTCGCGCAGCGGCGAACTGCTCACCACGTACCGCCTGACCCAGAACGCCGCGCCCTTCATCAACGACGTCGTGCTGCACCGGGACCGCGCCTGGTTCACCGACTCCCGCGACGCGGTCCTCCACGGCGTCCCGCGCGGCCGCGAGGGCGAGGTCCGCGCCCTCCCGCTCACCGGCGAGTGGGTGCAGGCTCCGGCCGGGACCAACAGCGCCAACGGCCTGGTCGCCACTCCCGACGGCCGCGGCCTGATCGTCGTCAACGCGGGGCAGCTGTACCGCGTCAGCCTCAGGACCGGCCACGCCACGAGGATCGCGCTGGAGGGCGCAGCCGACGTGACGAACGGCGACGGCCTGGTCCGCCTCGGCCGCACCCTGTACGTCGTCCAGAACCGCCTGAACAAGGTCACCGTCTGGGACCTCGACGCGAAGGCCACCACGGCCACGCTGAGCAGGACCATCACCGACCCCCGCTTCGACGTCCCCGCCACCGCCGCCCGCTTCGGCAACCGCCTCTACCTGGTCAACGCCCGCTTCACCAGCCCGCAGACGCCGCAGACGACGTTCAACGCGGTGGCCGTGTCCCTGTAGCCGGCGTGGCCCTCGACCAGGGTCTGACGAATCGAGGCCGGCCCATCCTCTCTCGTGCGCATGCGTCGTGGTCGCACACCCGACCGCATGGGCGTCAGGCCTGTTACAAAGAGGCATGCCTTCGTCTACGAGTGAATTCGAGGACGCGACGAAATCCGGCACCATGCTGCTGGGCGGCATGGCCGATGTGGTGGCCCCGTGGGCGGCACGGGTGGCGGCCACGTTGAGACTGGCGGACCTGCTGCGGGACGAGGCCAAACCCGTGGCCGTTCTGGCCGCCGAGGCGGGCGCCGACCAGGACGCGCTGGGCAGACTGCTTCGGTTCCTCGCCTGTCGGGGGGTGTTCGTCGAGCAGGCACCGGGCACGTTCGCGTTGAACGCCGCGGCCGAGCCGCTGCTCGACGATCACCCGATGGGCCTGCGGGTCTGGCTGGACCTGAACGGGCTCGCCGGGCGGTTCGACGCGGTGTACTCCACCGGTCTCCTGGAAGCGGTGCGGACCGGCGTGGACGGCTACACGAGCGTCTACGGGCGGTCGTTCTGGGAGGACCTCCACGTGCACGGCCGGGTCGAGGAGTTCGACCGGATGATGAGCAGTGACGCGGGGATCTGGATGTCCGAGGTCGCCGCGCAGTACGACTGGGCCCGGGTGGGCCGGGTGACCGACGTGGGAGGCGGAAACGGAGCCCTGCTCAAGGAGTTGCTGGGCGCCCACGCCGGACTGCGCGGGACGCTGGTCGACCTTCCCGGCTCCATGTCGGGCGGGCAGGCGACGCTGGCGAGCTTCCCGGACCGGGTGTCGTTCTCGCCGGGCAGCTTCTTCGACCCCCTGCCCGAGGGATCGGACGTGTACGTGCTCGCGCACGTGCTGCACGACTGGAACGACTCCGATGCCCGCAGGATCCTCGCCCGGTGCGCGGAGGCGGCCGGGCCACGGGGCCGGGTGATCGTCATCGACCGTACCGGGGCCGAGGAGGACGACCTGCTGGAGTTCACCGAGATGGACCTGAAGATGATGGTCCTCTTCGGGGCCAAGGAGCGTACCGCGGACGAGTTCGCCGCGCTGGGGAGGAGCGAAGGGCTCGGCCTCTGCTCAGTGAAGCCGCTCGAAGCCGGCCTGACGATGATGGAGTTCGCACCGCACGGTGCGTGAGAGCGTGCGGGCCGCACCGGTCACCCGGGTGCGGCCCGCATCCCATTGTTCTCCGCGTGCCGGAAACGCGTGTGGATGCCATGCCAGTTCTGTGAACACCTTGAGCGCACAACCACGGCAGGCACGCGTTCCACGCGCGCTCATTCGGCCACCCTCACGAGGCCGACCGGGAGGACGGTGTCCGGGCGTCCGGGCGAATGAGCGTGTCCGGCGGCGAGCTCCGCTCCGCGCCACACCACCGCGACCTGCACCTTTCGCACCGCGAACCGGGCCTTGGAGCAAGGCCCGGGAGCAGCGCACGGACTTGACCGAAACTTGGGGAAAGTTTCGCCTGTCGTTGACGTACGCCTGCCGTGGATCTGATGATTGTCACCAGCGGGCGGTAATTGACTCGTATCAAGTTCGGGATGTGAGGCAGCAAGAGAGGGCTCATGCTGGACATGGCGCACAGCGGTGTGACGGAACCACCGAAATGCAGGAGTGAATCAATTTCCGTAGCCATCGAGAAGTTACTCCTCTGCGATTCACCGAGATCGCACACCGTCGATTCCGACCACGTGAAGATGCTGGCCCAGCTGGAGGACAGCCTTCCGCCCATCACCGTGCACCGGGGGACGATGCGCGTGGTGGACGGTGTGCACCGTCTGGGGGCCGCCAAGCTGCGCGGCGCGACGGAAATCAACGTCGTGTTCTTCGAAGGAACGCTGGAGGAGGCGTTCGCGCACGCAGTCGAGAAGAACGTCCGGCACGGGCTGCCCCTCACCGTTCAGGAGCGGACCGACGCGGCGGCCCGGATCATGACCTCGCACCCCGACTGGTCCGACAGGCGGGTCGCCTGCACGACGGGGCTGTCCCGGAAGACCGTCGCGCAGATCCGGCGTACCGGTCTGGGGGACCACTCCGGGCAGACGGCCAGAACGGGCCGGGACGGACGCGTACGCCCGGTGAACAGCGCCGCCGGCCGCGAGCAGGCCGCGCAGGTGCTCCGCGAGAAACCGAGCGCGTCACTGCGGGAGGTCGCCAGGGTCGCGGGCATCTCGCCCAGCACGGTGCGCGACGTCCGTGACAGGATCGCGAACGGCGACGACCCGGTGCCTGTCCGCGGGCAGTCGCAGGACCGGTGTCATCCCGCCGCGGAGACCGCCGCTCCCGGCGCCGTCCGGACGGCCGCGCAGCAGCACCAGCGGATGGCCGTCCGCTCCCGTCGCTACGAGACCCTCCTCCACGGCCTCAGAAACGATCCCTCCGTACGTCTCACCGAGTCCGGCCGGCTCGTCCTGCGGCTCCTGGAGACACGGCTGATCCTGGTCGGTGAGCGGAACCGGCTGATCCAGGGCATCCCGCACCACTGCGTGCCCAATCTGTCCGTCGCCGTACGGCAGTGCGCGGAGGCGTGGAACGAATTCGCCGCTCAACTGGAGACGCACGAGCTGGCTGAGGAAGCTGCGGGCGGTGAGCAGGAACAGTCCCGCTGCGACGGGTGACAGTCCCGGTGTGCAACTGGCTCCTGGGCCCGGTCGAACACCGGCGTGACAGCTCCCCGCGATCTCGCCGGGCACGGTCGGCGCTCGGACACCCGGTCGCAGTCGCCGCGTGACGCGCGCCGGCCCCTCTGGCCGGGGCCGGCGCCTCAGCTGCCGCATTCTTGGCAGGCCCACTCCCAGGGAGCCGCCGGCGACGGAGACGCGGTCAACTCGTCGCGTCGCTGTGCAGATGGTCGAGGGTGTCGGCGAAACCCTGCCAGGCGGCTTCGGTGTCGGATGTGCGCCGGTGCTCCCCCCGGAACCACTCGACGAACTCCGCGACGTCCAGCAGGCTCCAACGCAGCCGGTAGAGCGCCAGCGCCTCCCGGTCGGGCGTATGTCCGGTCAGCTCCGTATAGCGGGCGAGGGCTGCCGGATCCCCCGACAGCAGTGAGAGGTCCCGTTCAGGTACCGCCAGCCCCACCGTGTCCCAGTCCACCAGCAGATAGCCGTGGCCACCGAGGATCAGGTTCCCCGGGTGCGGCTCGCCGTGCGTGACGACGAGCGGCGCCCCGCGGCCGCGTACCCGGGCGGCCAGTTCGGCGAACTCCGAGAGCCGCCGACGGACCGTCGCCTCATGAGCGGCCAGCAACTCCCGGGCCGGCTCGGAGAACGGTCCGCCCGTCCAGGTGCCGGACAGCTCGGTCAGAGCGGTGTGGACGCCGCGCAGCCCGGGCGGCTCCAGGTCGGTGTGCGGGGTGGTCTCCGGCGGGGTCCGGCTGTGGAGCTTCGCGAGCAGTTCCAGCACCTGGTCCTGCTCCTGGTCCGTCAGCTTTTGACCGAACTCGCCCGGGCGGCCGTCGGCATGGGGGAAGACGGCCAGTGCGTAGCGCGGGTCCAGTCGCACGAGAGAACTGCCGTCCGCTGTGGTCCGGGGCGCCACCACGAAGCCCAGACCGTCCTGCTCGCTCAGGTGCACCGCGGTGTCCATGGCGCGCCGCAAGCCGCGCAGCGCCGCCGCGGCGCCCTGTCCGCAGTGCTCCTTGTGCTCGAGATCGGAGACGGTGACGAACCACCGCTGTCCGTCGTCACCGGTGATGTGCCAGTGATAATCCCCGAAGCCGATCGGCGCGTATGACGAAGTGGCCGTGGAGATGCCGAAGTCGCGTAGTCCCTGAAATAGAATTTCCTGGTTCAGTTTCTCAGGAAGATCTTCCATGGGGGAACGCTAACAGCTCGTCCGGTCGTCCATGAATGGGTATTCGTCGAATTCCCGCATGCGCCGCAGCGGCGAACACAACAGCATGGGAGCGACCACCATCAGAGCGCCTGCCAGGATCCACAGGGCCTGGCGCACCCCCACGGAGGCGGCGAGCGCACCCCCGGCCGTCGCGCCGAGCGGGGCGGCGCCCCACACGGCGAAGCGGAACATCGCCGTCATCCGGCTGAGCAGACTCGGCGGGCACACCTGCTGGCGGTAGGTGACCTGCATGATGTTGAACACCGTGATGCCGATGCTGATCGCGATCTGCCCCAGGACGAACGCCGTGACCCGCCAGCCGTCGCCCGTGAGCGGGATCAGGAACATGAAGGGAGCCGCGGCCGGGACCGCGAGCACCGCGGTGCGGCCGGCACCCAGTACGGCGGTCAGACGGGGGGCCAGCCACGCGCCGATCAGGGCGCCCACGGCACCCGCGGCCAGCAGGAAGCCGACGAGCCCCGGGGCCACCCCGACGACGCTGTTCAGGAAGACGACGTCCAAGGACAGCGTGGCCGAGAGGATCAGGTTGTTCGCACTCGCCGAGAGTGCGAGCAGCCGCAGGACCGGATGCCGGAGCAGGATGATGATGCCCTGCCACGTCTGCCGGGCCAGCCCGTGAGAGGGCTCGGGCGGCTTGGTGTCGGGCACCGGGATACGCCACAGCAGCAGTGCCGAAAGCGCCGAGCCCAGCCCGTTGGCCGCCACCGCGAGGTGCGTACCGAGCCACTGCACACACACGCCGCCCAGCCCCGGACCGCCCAACTCCGCCGTGGCGCGGATCATTTGGAGGTTGCTGTTGCCCCGGAAGAGGCGGTCCTTGACCATCAGGTGCGGCAGGTAACTGTGGTCGGCGATGTCGCCGAACAACTGGGCGCAGCCGAGCAGCAGTGCCACGGCGTAGAGATGGGGCAGAGAGAGCGCGTCGATCGCCCAGGCGGCCGGCAGCGACATCAGGGCGGCGAACCGCAGCAGATCCGTGCCGATCATGACCCGGCGCGGCCGTAACCGCTCGACGACCGCTCCGGCGAGCAGGCCGAGCAGCAGGTAGGGCGCGAAGTAAAACGTCTGGATGAGGGCCATCTCCCAGGCCTGTGCGCTCAGGGACAGCGCGGCGGTGAGCGGGAGCACGACCAGGGTGGCGGCGGCGCCGGTCTCGTTGAGGACGTGCGAGCCGAGGAACAGCCGGTAGCCGTAGCGGTGTTGCCGGTCGGTGTGGTGGGCAGGCGGGTGGTTCGCGTACGGGCCGGCAGCGCGGCCCGGGCGTTCTGACATTGCGTCACCTTGGGTCGTCGTTGTCACACCAGGTCAGGGGGCCGGTGCGTCGGTGGGCCGGGCGAACCGGGCGGCGGAACGGGGGCGCGTGGTCACTCGGGGCCGAGGAGCGCGCGGAGTTCTCCCACCAGGGCCGGTGAGCAGGCGATGACCATCCGGTCGCTTGCGGGACCGCCGTCGGCGTCGCCGACCCAGGCACCCGCCTCGCTCGCGATCAGGGCTCCAGCGGCGCGGTCCCAGTGCCGGGTGTCGCCCTCGTAGTAGGCGCCGAGGCGGCCGGCCGCGACCCAGCACAGGTCCATCGCCGCTGATCCGCTGCTGCGGATGTCCCGGACGTGGGTGATGACGCGCGCGGCCAGGGCGGCCTGCTGCGTGCGCACCGCGGGGTCGCTGCTGAAGCCGGTGGACAGCAGGGCTTGTCGGAGTGTGGTGGGGGTGTCCACGCGCAGAGGCCGGCCGTCGAGGCGGGCGCCTTCACCGCGTACGGCACTGAAGGTCTCCCGGCGGGAGGGGTCGTGCACCACGCCCACGACGCCGGCACCTTCCAGTTCGGCGGCGATGGAGACGACGAACGCCGGATTGCGGCTGACGAAGTTGCCGGTGCCGTCAAGTGGATCGATCACCCACCGCAGGCCCGAGGTGCCCGGCCGCTCTCCGCCCTCCTCGCCGAGGATCCCGTCGTCAGGCCGGTGCGCCGTCAGCAGTTCGACGATGCGGTCCTCGCTCCTCCGGTCGTACGCGGTCACCAGGTCAGTGGGGGACGCTTTCGTCCTCGCCTGTACGGGCCCGTCCGCCGGTGCGCTCAGCAGGATTTCCCCCGCCTCCCGCGCCGCGAAGACGGCGAGTTCTATCAGCTCGCGTCGGTCAAAGGCGCTGTGCGAGGCGTTCATTGCACCCCCTTGTAGCGTCTGGATTTCCGTGTGAAGGTATCACCATCCCGTTTCCCGAGGCCCTGTCAGGGCATTCACCTTGCTTTCCGCAGTTCTCCCGATGACCCGACGTCCTAAGTTGGTGCCGTGTCAGAAACAGAACGCATACGCATAGGTGTGATCGGTTGTGGCACCGTTGCCCAGATCATGCACCTGCCCTATCTCCGAAGCCTTTCCGAGCAGTTCGAGATATCTGCGCTCAGCGACCTTTCACCCGGTCTGCTCGATCTGCTCGGTGACCAGTACGGCGTACCTCCGGCCCGCAGGTTCCTGGATTACCGGGGCTTGCTGGAGACGGATGTGGACGCCGTTCTGGTGCTCAGCGGCGGCAGCCACGCCCCGCAGGTCCTGGCCGCCGCAGAGGCGGGCAAGCACATTCTGGTGGAGAAGCCGCTGTGCTTCACCCTGCGCGAGGCGGACGAGATCGAGGCCGCCGTGAGCAGGTCCGGAGTGCGGCTGATGGTCGCCTACATGAAGCGTTTCGACCCCGGCTTCCGGCACGGGCAGCGGCTCGTCCGCGCGATGCGGGAGCCTCGGTACGTACAGATCAACACGCTCCACCCGAGCGAGGACCAGTACATCGACATTCACGGGGTGCACCGTTTCGGCGACATCCCGCATGCGGTCGCACAGCGGGTGGAACGGGCTCAGGAAGAGCTGCTCGACGAAGCCGTGGGCGGGATTTCCGACGCGTTGCGCTTCGTCTATCATGATGTGTTCCTGGGCAGCATGGTGCACGATATCAATGCGCTGCGGTCCCTCGTCGGAGAGCCGACGGAGGTGCTCTTCACGCACATCTGGCCGGCGGATTCGGAGTTTCCCTCCGTCACCACCGTCCTGCGGCACACCGGAAATCTCCGCACCGCCTACACCTGGACGTATCTGGCCGAGGTACGGGACTACTTCGAGGAAATCGCCGTGTTCTCCTCGGCCGAGCGGATACGTGTGCAGTTCCCGTCACCGTTCCTCAAACACTGGCCGACACCTGTCGTCGCGCAGCGCATGGAGAACGGCGCGCTGGTGGAGGAGCGGGTCGAGGTGTCGCACGCCGAGGCGTTCCGTGAGGAACTGCTGGCCTTCCACGAATGCGTCGTGAGCGGGGTCCGACCGCTCACCGACGTATCGGACGCTCGCACGGACATCGCGGTTCTCCAGCAGATCCTCGCTGCCTTCGATCCCCCCGGGCTCGGCGGAGAGACGAAGACGAGCCGGGGCTGAGCCATGCCCGCAGAAGGGGGTACACCGTGAGTCACAGCGTCACGCTCCCGTCCACGGAGCACATCATCGAGCTGGAGAAGCGGCACAGGCTTCCCGGCAGCCAGTCCATGACCGACCTCGCGGGCATCGTCGTCGAGCGCGCGGTCAACGCCGAGGTCTGGGACACGGACGGCAAGCGCTACATCGACTTCTTCACCGGAGTGGGCGTCAGTAACATCGGCCACTCCCATCCCCGGTTCCTGGAAGAGCTGAACGCGCAGCTGAGCAAGTGCGCGGTGGGGACGTTCTACACCGACGTCCGGTCCCAGTACTACGCTCTCCTCGCCTCTCAACTCCCCGAACAGCTCAGGGGCATCCACATGTTCTCGACCGGCAGTGAGGCGGTCGAGGCGGCGGTGAAGCTCGCCAGAGCCGCCACCGGCAAGCAGGAGATCCTCAGCTTCTGGGGCGGCTTCCACGGCAAGACCCAGGGTGCGCTGAGCCTGCACGGCGGCCCGCGCAAGCACCACTCCGGCCCCTTCCCGCCCGGATCGCACCAAGCGCCCTACGCCGACTGTCACCACTGCCCGCTCCAGTTGGAACACCCCGGATGCGGTCAACGGTGTGTCGACCTCGCCGAGCAGTCCCTTGCCAACACCTCCCTCGGGGACCTGGCGGCGATCATCGTGGAGCCGGTACAGGGGACGAACGGGAACATCGTCCCGCCGGAGGGGTATCTGCGCGCCCTGCGCCAATTGGCCGACCGGCACGACGCGTTGCTGATCCTCGACGAGGTCATCACCGGCTTCGGACGGACGGGTGCCCTGTTCGCCTTCGAGCACGACCCCGGCATCGCGCCCGACATCGTCGTACTCGGCAAGGCGATGGCCTCCGGCGTGCCCGCGAGCGCCGTCGTCAGCAGGCCGGGACTGGCCGAGGGCACCTCCTTCGCCGTACCGAGTGCCGCGGCGTCGACCTTCGGCGGCAACCCGCTGGCCAGCGCCGCCTCGCTGGCCACCTTGCGGGTCCTGCTGGACGAACGGTTACCCGAACGCTCCCGGGACCTGGGGAAGTCGGTGGCGGACCGCCTGGCCGCGTGGCGGGAGGAGTTCCCCTTCGTCGGCAACGCGGACAACGCCGGCCTGATGATCGGCGTCGAACTGGTGCACCCGGCGACCCGCCGCCCGCTCCCCAAGGACCTCACCCGGCGCCTCTTCCAGCAGCTCATGGCCCGGGGCGTCCTGGCGATGGCATACGACAGCAGGATTCGGCTCTACCCCCCGCTCAGCATCCCGACGCGCCACCTCGAAGAGGGCCTGGCCGCCTTCGAGGACGCCTTCCGGTCGATGGCCCCCGCCATCAGCCGTCTATGACCACGACGAACAAGGGGAGAGCGCCCATGGAACTGGGCTGTGTCGTACGGAGCGCCGAGGAGGCCGAGCACGCCGCCGGTCTCGCCTTCGATTACGGCGAGGTGAAGGGCGACATGCTCTGCGTCCCGCGGGACGAGCTGCCGGCCCTCACCGCTCGCCTGCGGCGCACCGAGCTGCCTTTCAAGGCCATGACCTCACCGCTGCCCCGGCGGTACGGGTGCCGGGTGGTGGGCCCGGACGCCGACCACGCGAGGGCGCTGGGGGTCTTCCGCGACATGTGCGACCGAGGCGCCGCGCTCGGCGTGGGCACCGTGGTGCTCGGCAGCGGACAGGCCAGGGACGTGCCTGAAGGCTTCCCGGCCGAGGAGGCCGGCCGGCAGTTCCGGGACTTTCTCGTCGCGGCGCGGGACGTGTGCGCCGAGCGCGCCATGACGGTCGCACTCGAGCATCTGAACAGCACGGAGACGAACCTCGTCAATTCATGCACCGAGGCCCGCGCCGTCGTGCAAGCGGTCGACGGCGCCGGCGTACGGATCACCGCCGACTGCTTCCACCTCGTCAGCGAAGGACTCCACGTCCGTACCGAGGTCGCCGCCGCGGGCAGTGCCATCGCGCACGCGCACACCTCCGCCGTGCCGCGTGGCAGCGGCGACTTCCGGGAGGAAACACAGCGGGAGTTCGTCACGGCGCTGCTGGCCGCTGGTCACGACGGCGGGCTGACCGTCGAAGACGAGTTCGCGGACTTCGGCCGGGAGGCGGCCGAGGCGGCGGGTCTCTTCCACCGCATTCTCGACAGCACGGCCGCACCGTCCTGACGGCGGAGAGCACACGCACCGACCCCGGGAGTTGAACCGCGTGGCACTGACCTTTCTCACCGACCACACCTCACCCCTCATGCGGGGGCTCGCCGACCGCGTCGTCGCCGACTGGAACGAGCGGTACTCCGACACCCCCGTCGGCCTGACGGTGCTCGACCACGAGGAACTGCGCGACGAGCTGCGCACCTGCCTCACCGGAGCCCCGTCCGCCGACGTCATGACCTGGTTCGCGGGCAACCGGATGGACTCCATGGTGGGCCAGGGCCTGATGCTCGACATCTCCGCCATGTGGAAGACCGAGGGGTTCGACCAGGTCTACCTGCCGCGGTTCCGCAACATGGCCGGAGGCATGGGCCCCTCGTACTTCCTGCCGACCTCGCACTACTGGTGGGCGGTCTACTACCGCCCCTCGGTGTTCGCCGCGGCGGGCATCACCGACCCCGTCACCACCTGGGACGATCTCACCGCTGCCTGCCGGAAGCTCACCGCAGCGGGAGTCACCCCCTTCGCGCTCGGCGCCCGCCACCGCTGTCCGGCCGCGGCCTGGTTCGACTACCTCAACATGCGGCTCAACGGGCCCGACGTGCACGAAGCCCTGATGACGCTGCGCATCCCGTACACGGACGACCGGATCCGCCGGGTGTTCGCCTTCTGGCGCGAACTGATCGAGCAGGGGTACTTCCTCGGCGACCCGGGCGGATACGACGAGGAGGAGGCGGTTGCCGCCGTCCTGCGCGGCGAGGCGGGCATGACGCTCACCGGCGCGTACGCCACCGATGAGTTCACTCCGCCGGGTGAGCCCGACATCGACTTCTTCCGCTTCCCGCTCATCGACCCGGACCTGCCCATCGGGGAGGACACTCCCGTCGACGGGTACTTCGTGCCCGCGAACTCCGCCTCCCCCGCCGAGGCCACGCGCTTCCTAGCCCACCTGGGCTCGCGGCAGGTGCAGCAGCTGACCATCGAACGGCTCTCCACCCTGCCCACCCGTACCGACGTGGACACCGAGCGGGGAGGGCGGCACGTGGCCAAGGGCATGGAAATCCTCCGGGGAGCCGACCACCTGAGCCAGTTCTACGACCTCGACACGCCCTGGGAACTCGCGAACGTCGGCATGTCGGCGTTCGTGTCCTTCGCCCAGGACCCCACACGCGGCGACGAACTTCTGTGCGAGCTGGAGTCCGCGCGTCAGCACCAGCTCGGCAAGACCCCGCTCACGGCATCGCGCTCGATGCCCGCGTCCCACTGACCAAGCCTGGCCCCACCCCCCAGGGAGAAACATGACGCCCGTACGACGCTCCCCGTTGGCGCTGCACGGCGGGACTCCGGTCCACGACGGCGGTTGGCCCGCCTGGCCGCAGGCGCCGGAAGCCACCCTCACCATGCTCAAGGAGGCTGCGACGTCCAGGCGGTGGGCGATCAGCGGCGCCTACACCGGTACGCCGAGCTTCGAGCGCCGTTTCGCCGACGCCTTCGCCTCCTACCACCAGGTGCCGCACGCGGTGCCCACCACCAACGGCTCCGCCGCGCTCACCATCGCCATGGAGGCGCTGGGGGTCGGGCCCGGCACCGAGGTGATCGTCCCCGGCCTGACCTGGGTGGCCTGCGCCTCTTCCGCAGCCGCGCTGGGCGCCACACCGGTCCTGGTGGACGTCGACCCCGAGACGCTCAGCATCAGCGCCGACGCCGCGAAGGCAGCGGTGACCGACCGGACCGTGGCCATCCTCGTCGTGCACGCCTACTGCTCCGGCGCGGACGTCGACGCGTTCCTCGAACTCTCCAGGAGCACCGGCATCCCCCTCATCGAGGACTGCTCCCAGGCGCACGGCGCCGAGTGGAAGGGCCGCAAGGTCGGCACGTACGGCACCATCGGCGTGTTCAGCCTCCAGCAGACCAAGGTCCTCACCAGCGGCGAGGGCGGCGTCGCGATCACCTCCGACGCCGACCTCTACGACCGGCTCCAGCAGTACCGGGCCAACGGCCGGCGCTGGGTCGCGCGGCCGGTCCTTCACCAGCTCGAACTGGAGGACGTCGGCACCTTCGAGGGACACAACCACGCGATGTCCGAGTTCCACGCCGCCGTGGCCCTCAGCCAGCTCGGCTACCTGGACACGCAGAACGAGGTGCGGAGCGGCAACGCGCGCATCCTGAACGGACTGCTGGAACGCATACCCGGTGTGTCGACCGTGCCGGCCCCGGCCGGGCTCACGCGCCGCACCTACTACGACTACGTCATCCGGCTGGATTCCGACCTCCTCGGCTCGGTTCCGGTGGACCGCGTGGTCGACGCGATGACCGCCGAACTGGGCATGTTCTTCGAGACCCTCGACGCACCGCTGAACGCGAACCCGCTCTACGGCCCGCTCAAGTCCCCCCGCACGCTCCGTTCAGCGGCTGCCCGGGACGACCTGGACCCCGCGCGGTTCCCGCTGCCGGCCGCCACCGCCGCCTTCCACACCTGCTTCGCCTTCCTTCACCAGGCCCTGCTCGGCTCCGAGGAGGACATGCAGGCGATCGCGACCGCAGTCGAGAAGGTGGTGCAGAACATCGACAGGCTCCACGACGGGCCGAAAGGAGCCGTGCGATGAACGTGCACGTGGCAGACGGAAAAGTGATCAATCCGGAAGGCATCGAAATCAACGCGAGCCTTCAGTGCAACATGCGCTGCAAGTCGTGCGCGCACCTCTCACCGCTTTTCCGCAGGGAGAACGCCGATCCCGCGGAGACACACGACATCCTCGCCGTCCTCGCCCGGAACTACCGCGCGTCCTACGCCAAGATCATGGGCGGCGAGCCGCTGCTGCACCCGGACATCGTCGGATTGATCGAGGCGGTGCGTGCGAGCGGCGTCTCGGACACCGTCCTCGTGGCGACCAACGGCACCCTCTTGGACCGAGCCTCCGAGGAGTTCTGGCGGGTCGTGGACTCCCTCGAAATCTCGGTCTACCCCAGCCGCCCCGTCACCTCCGAACAGATCGATCGCTACCAGGGCTTGGCCCGGGAACACGACGTGTCCCTGCTGATCAATCATTACGGGCACTTCCGTCAGATCTATTCGGAGACCGGCACCGACTCGCAGTCGCTGGTGCAGGACGTGTTCGACACCTGCAAACTCGCCCATTACTGGCGTTCGCACACGGTTTTCGACGGCTGGCTCTACCGCTGCCCGCAGAGCCTTTTCATGCCGCAGAAACTGGAGAACGGCGGCTGGGACCCCCACGAGGACGGCCTTGAGATCGCGGACGATCCCGGCTTCCTGGACCGGCTGCACCGGTTCCTCACCCGCACCGAGCCGTTGCGCGCCTGTGGGAACTGCCTGGGCAGCGTCGGCACGCTGCACCCGCACACCGAACTGCCCCGCGACGCGTGGCGGCCGCAGCAGAAGCCGGAGGAGCTGATCGATTACGAATTCCTCGAGCTGTGCAAGAGCGACATCGCCGCGGACGACGGTTGCGTCGACTCGTCCTCCTTCGTCTCCCGAGAGGCAGGCTGACCATGGGCGAACAGTCAGGCTCCGAAGAGAGCGTCACCGTCGTCACCCTGACCCGCTACCGACCCGTGGAGGTCCAGCGGGCGATGCGCAGCGTGCGGGCCCAGCGGGCCGGCGTGACTGTCCGCCACTTGGTGCTCATCGACGACAACCGGGAGATCCAGGTCGCTCTGGACGAGGTCGCCGCGGACTTCCCCCTGTGCGAGATCCGGTACGTACCCCGTGAACCGCACGAGACGTCGGGCCCCGGCCGTGCCTCCCGGCTGCGGAACATGGGTGTGCGTCATGCCTCCAGCACGTGGATCGCCTTCCTCGACGACGACAACGAGTGGGACCCCGACCACCTGCACAGCCTGCTCAGCTGCGTGCGGGAACACCGGACCCGCGCGGCCTTCAGCGATGTGCGCCTGCTGCGCACGGACGGCACGCCCTATCGCGAGCCCCGCTGGCCCTGGGCGAACAGTACCGCCGAGGCCGAGGCCACCTACCGGGAGCTCGCGGCCCGGGGGATCTGCGAGCCGGGTTCCAACGTCATCCGGCACCGGCCCGACGCCTTGGACGTCCCCGTGGACACCAGCGCCTGGCTGCTCCATCGCCAACTGCTGCTGGAGGTGCCGTTCGACGACCACTTCTCGGCCGCCGACGCCCAGCACCTCGTGAGCGAGGACGACAAGCTCTTCCACCGGCTGAACGAGCGTGGCGAGCCGATCACCGCCACCGGCCGGGCGACCCTCCACTACTACCTGGGCGGCTACTCCAACAGTGCCGAGACCGTCGCGCCCACGGAGCGGGACGCCATCTCCTGGGCGTCCGAATGACCGCCGCCCGGCGCCCGGGGAGGCCCGGGACCCCTGCCTTGCCGACGCCGCACCGGAAGGGACCACATCCTCGTGACTGAGCCGACCACGACCGAAGACCGCTGCCCGTTGGAAGCCGACCACGGGACCTTCCACTGGGGGGACAGCCTGGAACTGATGAAGGCCGTCCCCGACGCCGGTGTGGACGCCGTGGTCTGCTCACCGCCGTTCGAGGGCGGCGAGCTGATAGCCGACGAGGGCCGCACGGGCGACGCCTTCGTCGCATGGATCGAGCCCTTCTTCCGGCAGTTCCAGCGCGTCCTGCGTCCGTCCGGCTGCGTCGCGTTCGAGCTGGGCGGCATCTGGCTCTCGGACGCGCCCGGAAAGGCGGTGCAGCACGCGTCCGCGCTGCGGGCACTGGCCGCCTCGGGCTGGCGGCTCGTGCAGGACTACTACTACTACAACCCGCAGTTGCTCCAGCCGGAGCCCGGCGGCGCGCCCCGGGCCGCCGACTCGGTCACGCCCATCTGGGTCATGGCCAGGACGTACGACGTCCACTACGACGTCGAGGCGCTGCGGCGCGGCGACCGGAGCGCGGTCGTACGCGGCAACCTCCTGGAATTCGACACGTCCGGTACCTGGGACCAGGCGTACGAGAAGACGCTGGCCCGACTGGGGCTGGAGCCGTACGGGGATCGCTGGCCGACGGCCGTCCCCGAGCTGTTCGTCGAACTGCTGACCCGGCCCGGGGGGCTGGTCCTCGACCCGTTCGCCGGTACGGGAGCCACCTGTTTCGCAGCCGAGCGGCTGGGCAGGCGGTGGATCGGCATCGAGCGCGACCGGGGACTGGAGCAGCACGTGCGCGCGATGTTCTCCGGCGTTCGGAACGGCGCGCCGTCCCCGGCTTGAAACCGGCTGCGACCGGGGCGCGCTCATCGCCCGCCCCGGTCGCGGGAGCCGGCCCCGCCTCAGGCGGCGACCGCCGGTGGCACCGAAAGCAGTTCCTCGGGCACCTCGCAGTCGGTCCAGCGGCCCTCGTCGGCCGCCGAGGCGTAGGCCGCGTCGATCACGAACGACGTGGTGAGCGCTTCCCTGATCAGCTCTGTCTGACGCCCGCGTTCGGCGGTCATGGCCAGGAAGTCCCGCAGCATGCTGGGGAACCACTCCTTGTGCGTCGGGTCGTCGAACCCGGACTCGACCGTGGTCCGCAGCACGTCCCCGCCGGCGGTGGCGGTGAGTTCGTCCCCGTCGACCACGACGGAACCGGCGCTGCCGATGACGGAGTAGCCGGTGCTGCGGTGCCCGGCGGCCCACGACAGCGTCATGGCGATCTCCACGCCGTCGTCGCAGCGCATCCGCAGCAGGGCCGAATCCTCGGTGTCCCGGTAGGCGTCCCCTTCCCGCATGCGGCCGGTGAGGCAGGACACCGACCGGGGTGTGCAACCCGTCAGATTCATGGCGAGATAGATGCTGTGGGGACCGTGGTCGCGCAGGATGCCGCCCCGTGACGTCTCGAACTCGCGCCGCCAGTGCGTCCGCCACTCCGGGACGCCCTTGGCGTGTCCGGAGCGCAGGGTACGGAAGTTCGCGCCGAGCACCTTCCCGAACGCGGGGTTCTGGATGTGCTGCTTCAGCGAGGCCAGTACGGGCGCGAACTTGTAGACGTGGCACGGGTAGTAGACCCTGTCGGTCGCCCGTATCAGGTCCATCTGTTTCCGGTAGCCGCCGTCCTCGTCCGGCAGGAAGACCGGTTTCTCGCACAGCACGTGCAGACCGTTCGCGAGGCCCAGCTCGGAATACCCGGCGTGACTGCTGGGCGGAGTGCAGATGTCGATGAAGTCCAGGTTCTCGTTGGCGATGAGACTTTCGAAGTCGCTGTAGGCGGGCAGGCCGTACGTGTTCTCCACGTGGTCCCGGCGTTCTTTCGAAACGTCCAGAACGGCGGTGACGGTCAATTCATCGACCCGCGAGTATCCGGTCATGTGCCCCTTGGCGATGGTGCCGAATCCAATGATGGCGCCCTTCATTGCAGCCTCCTTCTGGAGTGAGGACGAGATTATTGGTACTGGGGCCTCCAGTCGGGTGTCAAACTTCCGACTGCACAGCGCAATTGGGACTGTGCGGAAAGCAAGGTCGCTCGCCGGTGAGAAATACGTTGACCGCACGTACCCTCTTCGAAGGGAACTCGTCGAAGAACGAGGGGATCGTGCATGGTGAACATGAATGGGAAAGCCCCTGCCTTATCTCGGACCGCCGGGACAGCCGCTGTCGTGGGCGCTTCCGGCTTCATCGGGAGCCATCTCTACCGTGGCCTCACATCCGCCGGCATACGCACTTTCGGTTTCACCCGGGACAATCCGTTCGCCCCCCTGGGCAGCGTGCACCGGGAACTGCTGAAAGCCGAGACGATCTATTACGTGGCGGGCAGCACCACCCCCGCGCTGACGGAGGAACGGCCGGATCTGGCCAAGGCGGACCTCTGGAATCTCCAGATGCTCCTGTGGAGTGTCAGAAAGACCGCCCACCGCCCCCTGGTCGTGCTCGCCAGCTCGGGCGGCACCGTGTACGCGCCCGATGCCCCGCAGCCGTTCCGCGAGGACGCGCCGACCCTGCCGGTCTCGGCGTACGGAGCCGCGAAACTCGACCAGGAGCGCGCGTTGACGGCGGTGGAATGGATCACCCCGGTGGTCCTCCGGTTCTCCAACCTCTACGGTCCCCGTCAGGTCCCGCGCCGGGGGTGCGGGGTGATCGCGCACTGGGTCAAGGCCGTCCGCGAGGGTGCGCCGCTCACCCTCTACGGCCACTCGAGCAGGGACTACCTGCACGTGGAGGACGCCGTCGAGGCGCTGCTCGCGGTCCATCGGCACGCCGCCCGGCTCCGTGCCGCCCGGGCGCCCACCACACTGAACATCGGGTCGGGCGTTCCGGTGGGACTGAACGAGCTCCATGAGTGCTTCGAACGCGCCGCCGGGCACAGCATTCCGGTGCAGCGCCGGCCTGCCAGGAGCTTCGACCGTACGGAGATCTGCCTGGACGTGACGGCGGCCGGGAAAACCCTCGACTGGGCCCCGCAGATCCCCCTGGAGACCGGACTCGCGCGCATGCTGGGCACCGCCGTGCGCCAGCGGTAACCGTCCGCGCGAGCGGCTCTGACATCTGGCTCCACGACCGACTTGGGCGCCTCACCCCTGCGCGCGGCACCAACGTGGTGGCGGGCACGCGCGCGTACGCGTGCCCGCGACCGCGGCGTTCCGGCAAGGGCCGGCCGTCATCCCACGAAAGGCGAGTGGGACGCCCGCTCCTCCGGGAGGGGCCGTGTGTCGAGGTAGAACCACTCGGCGTCGGCGGTGGGCCACGGCGCCGGTGCCGCCGCTTCCGCGGCCCCCACGCTCGCCGGTTCGGCCCTCGCCGCCGGTTCCGTCCACGCCGACGGTCCCGTCCACGTCGCCGACTCCGCCCACGCCGACGGTTCCCCCCTCGGCGCCGTTTCCGCCCACGCCGACGGTTCCGTCCTCGTCGCCGGCTGCGCCGCTTCCGCCGGTCCGTCCGGCATGGCGGCGGCCCGGCGCCTGGGCAGCGGCGCCGGTACCGGGCCTTCGTCGACGGGCCCGGCGCCGCCCGGCTTCGCCTCCCCCGGCATCAGCAGTTCCACCCGCCGCCCCAGTCCCCGCTGCTGCGCGGTGAACTCCTCGACCTGGCTGCGGCAGGCGTGGTCGAGGTGGGTCACGCCGGTCAGGTCGAGCCGGATCCTCGGCTTCCCGGACGCGGCGGCGGCCTCCAGCGCCTCGATCACCTTCGGCAGACGCAGGAACGTGGCGTTGCCGGCCATGACGACCTTGGCCGTGTCCTCCTCGATGTGCCGGCGGACGACGGTCTGGGACATGCGCAGCGCGGCCAGCACGATCCCCGCGGCGAGCCCGAACAGCACGCCCTCCAGGAGCGCGGTCGCCACGATGACCAGGGTGGTCATCGTCATCACCGCGAACTCGCCCTTGTCCTGCCGCCACATCTTCGGGAACTCCGCGGGGCCGAACAGCTTCCAGCCGCTGTGCACGAGGACACCCGCGAGCACCGAGATCGGGATCAGGGCGAGCACCTGCGGCAGCAGCAGCGCGAACGCGAGCAGCCACAGGCCGTGCAGGGTGCGCGAGAGCCGCGTCTTGGCACCGGCCTGGACGTTCGCCGAACTGCGGGCGACGACCGCCGTGATGGGGAGCGCTCCGAGGATGCCCGCGACGGTGTTCCCGGCGCCCTGGGCGATCAACTCGGTGTTGTAGCGGGTGCGCGGGCCGCTGTGCATACGGTCCACGGCGGCGGCCGTGAACAGGCTCTCGGCGGACGCGATGACCGTGAAGGTGAGGATGGCGGTGATGACCGCCCCGTCCGTGAGCCGGGCGAACTGCTCCGCGCCCGGCACCTGCACGGACGCCAGCAGGTTGCCCACCTGGAGCGTCTTGACGTTCACGCCGGGCAGCGCGGCGACGACCATGCCGATGCCGACGGCGACCAGCGCGGCGGGGATCTTCCCGGCCGGTCCCGGCACCTTCTTCCACACGAAGCTGAGCACGATCGTGACGACGCCGAGCAGGGTGGCGATCATCGCCTGCGGGTCGGTCAGGACGTCGGCCAGCAGCCCGGGGATCCCGGCCATGTTCTCGATCGGGGTGCCGGGGGCTTTGTCGTCGGCCATGGGGTAGGCCTGGCTGAACATCAGCGGCACTCCGATGCCGGCCAGCATGCCCTGCACGACGGCGACCGAGATGGCCTGGAACATCCGGCCGAGCCGCACCAGTCCCAGGACGATCTGGAGGAGGCCGGCGAACAGCACGATGACGCCGAGCATGGCCACGCCGACCTCGGCGACGGTCTCCGCGACCAGCGCGGCGAGTCCGGCGGCCGGTCCGCTGACCTGGAGCGTGCTGCCCCTGATCGCACCGACGACGAGGCCGCCGATCACCCCGGAGATGATCCCGAGTTCGGCCGGCACCCCGGAGGCGACGGCGACGCCGATGCACAGCGGCAGGGCGACGAGGAAGACGACGAGCGAGGCGGTGACGTCGGTCGCGAGATCGCCTCGCGCCCTGCCCTTGCCACCGGCGCCCTCTCCAGCGGCACCCTCTCCACCGGCGCCCTTCTCTTCAGCGCCCTTCCCACCGGCGCCGTTGGCCCCGGCGCCCTTGGCTCCACGGCTCACCTGGCGAACCAGTCCACCCAGCATCCCGCCGACTCCACTGGCCCCGGTTCCGATCCCACCACCCTCGGCGGAACCTGCCCCCCAACCACCCGTCGCACCTCCCTGGGCACCGCCCCCGGGCTCCCCCACCACCCCTCCCGGAGGCCCACTCGTCGACCAGTCGCCGACGCCCCCCGACAAACCGTCTGCCACCCGGCCCCCGGCCGTACCGCCCCGGCCCCGCCCTCGCGCATGCGCCCCGCTCACGCGGCGTGCACCCGGAAGTCGCCGTCGTCGCCCAGTTCGTAGACGAACCCCGTGTCCACCTCGTAGTACCAGCCGTGCAGCCGCAGCCGGCCCGAGTCGAGGCGCTGCCGGACCACCGGGTAACTGCGCAGCGCGGCCAGTTGGTTGACGACGTTGCTCTGGGACACCTCCGGCAGGGACGGGTCGTCCGGCGC
Organism: Streptomyces olindensis; assembly: GCF_040645895.1. Lineage (NCBI taxonomy): Bacteria > Bacillati > Actinomycetota > Actinomycetes > Kitasatosporales > Streptomycetaceae > Streptomyces > Streptomyces olindensis. The sequence continues at coordinate 24,200 of NZ_JBEYZD010000019.1, forward strand.
GGTGTCGAGGACGGGGGTCAGCTCCGGCCGGGCGATGCGGAGCCAGGCGTCCACGCCGGGCAGTGCCGACAGGTCGTCGCCGGACTTCAGCGCGCCCATCGCACCGCAGTGTGAGTGACCGCACACCACGATGTCCTGAACCCCGAGCACCTCCAGTGCGTACTCGATGGTGGCCGCCTCTCCGGAGGCCCCGGGCCGTCCGTAGGGCGGCACGATATTGCCCGCGTTCCGTAGCTCGAATATTTCCCCGGGCCGTGCACCCGTGATGAGGGCGGGTATGACCCGGGAGTCCGAGCAGGTGATGAACAACGCCTCCGGATATTGCCCCTCGGCCAGTTTCCGATATTCGCCGCTGTCGAAATCGACGCGCGTCCTGAACGCACGGGCGCGGTCCAGCAGTGCCTTCAACTCTGCCTCCTGAGCTGGGGTTTCCTTCTGCGCTCACCACCGTAGACGGCCGACCTACAGAGGAAGGTTAAGCAAACTCCAGAGCCCGGCCAGGAATTGAACATTCTTTGTCCGGATACCCATACGATCGCTCATCTTGTAGCGTGTGAACTCCGCGGCAGCGAATGCGAATTCACGCTGCCCGGATTCATGCCGGCTCACGGAGAGACAGGACGTATGGGCATACGAGTACTGCTCATCGAGGACGACGAGACGATCGCCGAGCCGCTCACCGAAGGGCTCGGCCACTTCGGGCTGACGGTCGACCACGTCGCCACCGGCACGGACGGCCTGAGAGGCCCGTACAACGACGTCGTCCTGCTCGACCTGGGGCTGCCCGACATGGACGGCATCGACGTCTGCCGGGGCATCCGCCAGGTCTCGGACGTGCCGATCGTCATCCTCAGCGCGCGCGGCGAGGAGGCCGACCGCGTGCTGGGCCTGGAGCTGGGCGCCGACGACTACCTGGCGAAACCTTTCAGCGTGCGGGAGCTGGTGGCCCGGGTCCGTGCCGTGACCCGCCGGACGCAACGCACCCACCCGGCGTTCCCTGAACCGCCCGGCCCCCAGAGCACCCCCGACGCGCCGCCGCAGGAACCGGCGTACGAACCAGCGTACGAATCGGCGGCCCCGACACCCGGCGCCCGGACCCCGGCCCTGTCCTACGAGCCCCTGTCCTACGAACCCCCCACGGCCACCTCGTACGCCCCGTCCGCGTCCGCGTCCCCGTCCGCGTCCCCCACCCCCGACCCGGGCCCGCTCGTCGTGGACCGCCGTACCCGGCAGGTCTGGGTCGGCGACGCCCCCGTCCTGCTCACGCCCAAGGAGTTCGACCTGCTGGCGCTGCTCAGCGAGGACCCGGGGGCGGTCTACTCGCGCCAGCAGATCCTCGACCGGGTCTGGGACCCGCACTACGACGGCCCCACGAAGACGCTGGACGTCCATGTGGCCGCGCTGCGCCGCAAGCTGGGCCACCCGGCGTGGATCAGGACGCTGCGGGGCGTCGGTTTCCGGCTGGCGGTGCACACGGGGCCGGGCGCGGCGCAGGTGGCGTCTCCGTGACCCGCCGGCTGCTGCTCAGCTACCTCAGCCTCGCCGCGCTGGTGCTGCTCTGCCTGGAGATCCCGCTGGGCTTCGTGTACTCGCGCGGCGAGCGGGAGCGGGTGGTCAACGCGGCGAAGGACGAGGCCGAGTCGGTGTCGGCGTACGCCGCGCTGTCCCTCGCGGCGGGGCGGGCCGAGCGGGACCTGCCCGCGCGGGTGGCGCACTGCGCGCGGCGCATCGGCGGCAAGGTGGTGATCGTCGACGCCTCGGGCGCGGCGCTCGCCACGTCGCACCCCTTGGACGTCGGCATGACCGGCCGCCTGGCCGCCCGGCCCGGCATCGCGGCGGCGCTGCGCGGCACCTCGACGGTGGACGTCCGTACGTCCACCATCGGCGGGGTCGAGTACCTGTCGGTGGCCGCGCCGGTCGGCCAGGAGGCGCGGCCGGTGGGCGCGGTGTGGCTGACGGTGCCCACCCGGACCGTGCACGAGCGGGTGCACCACGTGTGGCTGCTGCTGGCGCTGGGCGGTGCGGCGGTGCTGACGGCGGTCGCCGTGCTCGGCTTCGCCTTCGCCCGCTGGGCGGGCCGCCCGATCCGCGAGCTGGAGCAGGCCACGCACGACCTGGCCGACGGCGGCCGGTTCGCGCCGGTGACCATCACGAAGGGCCCGCCGGAAGTACGCAGCCTGGCCGCCGCGTTCAACCACACCGCGGCCCGGCTCGCCCATCTGCTCGCCTCCCAGCGGGCGTTCGCGGGCGAGGCCTCGCACCAGCTGAAGACCCCGCTCGCGGCCCTGCGGCTGCGCCTGGAGAACCTGGAGCCGGACGTCGCCGCCCGTGCCCGGGGCAGTCTCACCGCGGCCGTCACGGAGACGGACCGGCTCGCCCGGATGGTCGAGCACCTGCTGGCGATGGCCCGGCTGGAGGAGCACGCGGCCATCCCCGCGACCGTCGACCTGGGCGCGGTCTGCGCGGAACGGCACCGCACCTGGCAGCCCCTGTTCGCACGGGAGGACGTCTCCCTCGTGCTCTTCGCGGGCAGTGTCGGCCCGGTGCTCGCGGTGCCGGGAGCCGTCGAGCAGATCATGGACAACCTCCTCTCCAACGCCCTGCGGGCGTCCCCGGCCGGCAGCACCGTCACGATCGAACTGCGACTGCAGGCCCCGTCCCGGAGGGCGTTGCGCGACAGCCGCCCCCGCTGGGTCGACCTGCACGTCACCGACGAGGGGCCCGGCATGACGGAGGAACAGCGGGCCCGCGCCTTCGACCGTTTCTGGCGCGCCCCGGGCGCGCCCAAGGGCGGCACGGGCCTCGGCCTCGCCCTGGTGCAGCGCCTCGCCCACGCCAGTGGCGGCGAGGCGACCCTGCACGCGGCGGCGACGGGCGGCCTCGACGTGGTGATCCGGCTGCCGTCGGCGCGTCCGCCGGGAGAGGTACCGGGGCCGGGCGGGGACCGCCCGAGGAGGCCCAGACGGGAGGCACCGGCGCTGCCCGCGTAGGCCGCCCGCCCACCGGCGCTGCCCCGCAGCCGCCCGCCCACCGGCGCTGCCCCCGCAGGCGCCCGCCCCGCCGGACGCCCACCGGCGCTGCCCGCGTCAGGCGCTCGCTCCCCGCCCGCCCACAGGCGGCTCACAGCATGCCGCCCCCCGGCCACTGTTTGTCCATGCCCCGTCAACCCCGCGCCCCTAGCGTCCTCTCCGCCTCCCCCCACGCACGACCCTGCCGTCGACCGGCGGCAGGGCGGTACGGCACCTCTTGGAGTGAGAGTGGAACGTCGTAGCCTCCTGCGTGCGGCCGTCCTCGGCGGCACATCGGCCGCTCTGGGCGGAACGCTGTGGCGCGGCGCCGCGTACGCGGCCCCGGCCCAGCCCGGCACCGGCCCCTACGGGCCGCTGGGCTCCCCGGACGCCAACGGCATCCGACTCCCGAGCGGCTTCACGAGCCGGGTGATCGCCCGGTCGGGCCAGCGGGTCGGGACCACGTCGTACACCTGGCACAACGCCCCGGACGGCGGCGCCTGTTACGCCGACGGCACGGGCTGGATCTACGTCTCGAACTCGGAGATCAACCCGGGCGGCGGGGCGAGCGCGGTGAAGTTCTCGTCGACGGGCGCGATCACCGGCGCGTACCGGATCCTGTCCAACACCCGCACGAACTGCGCGGGCGGCAAGACCCCGTGGAACACCTGGCTGTCCTGCGAGGAGGTCGACCGCGGCTACGTCTTTGAGACCGACCCCTGGGGCGCAAAGGCGTCCGTCCGCCACGACGCGATGGGCCGCTTCAAGCACGAGGCGGCGGCCGCCGACCCGGTCCGCCAGGTCGTCTACATGACGGAGGACGTCACGGACGGCTGCTTCTACCGCTTCCGGCCGACGACCTGGGGCGACCTCTCCTCCGGCACGCTGGAGGTCATGGTGGCGGGCAGCGGCACGAGCGGCCCGGTCGCCTGGGCCCGGGTCCCCGACCCCTCCGGCGCGACCGCCACCCGCAGCCAGGTCTCCGGAGCCAAGCGCTTCAACGGCGGCGAGGGCTGCTACTACGCGAACGACACGTGCTGGTTCACCACCAAGGGCGACAACCGCGTCTGGCAGTACAACGCCGCCGCCCAGACCATCGAACTCGCCTACGACGACTCCCTGGTGAGCGGCACGGCCCCCCTGACGGGCGTCGACAACGTCACCGGCTCCACCTCCGGCGACCTCTTCGTCGCCGAGGACGGCGGCAACATGGAGATCTGCGTGATCACCCCCGACGACGTCGTGGCCCCCTTCCTCCGCATCGACGGCCAGTCCGCCTCGGAGATCACCGGCCCCGCCTTCTCCCCCGACGGCACCCGCCTCTACTTCTCCAGCCAGCGAGGCACGACCGGCAGCTCCTCGGGCGGCATCACGTACGAGGTGAAGGGGCCGTTCCGGGCGTAACCACCGAGCCCGGCTTCACACGACCATCACAAAATGGTCACCCGGCCCTCAAGACGGGCCGTCCGGTCCTACGGTCATCCCCTCACGTACCACCTCTGGGGGGATGACCATGACCAATCCGTACACCGGCCCCTACCCCGGGCCGCCCGCGCCGCAGCCCTCGCGCCCGGCACCCCGCTGGGCCCGCAAGCGTTACGTGCTGCCCGCGCTCGCCCTGGCCCTGTTCCTCGGCGCCGGCATCGGTGCCGGTGGCGGCGAGACCACCACGGACGCGAAGCCCGCGGCCGCCGGGCCGCAGCCGACTGTCACCGTCACCGCGACGGCCACCGCCACCGCGACACCGCTCGCGAAGGAGCCGGAACCCGCACCCACGGTCACCGCGACGAAGACCGTCCGGGTCACCACCACGGTCACCGCCCGGCCGGCGGCGGGCGGAGGATCCGACGACGGTGGATCGGGCGGCGAGGACGTCTACTACGCGAACTGCAGTGCCGTCCGTGCCGCCGGCGCCGCACCCATCCACCGCGGCGAACCCGGGTACGCCTCCCACCTGGACCGGGACAACGACGGGGTCGCCTGCGACACATGAGCCGGACCCGCCGGTGACCATCGGCGGATCCGGCCGTTCCACCGGTTGGGCAGTTCGTCGCGAGCTGCCCGGCCGAGGGAAGGAACACCACCGTGGAGACGACCGTGCCCGCATCGAACGCGCCGCGCGTGCTGCCGCGTGCCGAGTGGGTCAAGACGCTGCCGCAGACCATCGTCGCGTCGTGCGTCCTGCTGCTCGACGCCGAGGACCGGATCCTGCTGCTGCGCTACGCCGAGAGCCAGCCCGGTGCCGGGCTCTGGGGACTGCCGGGCGGCATGCTCGACCACGGGGAGGACCCCGTCACCGCCGCGCACCGGGAGGTGTGCGAGGAGACCGGCATCGTGCTCGACCGCCCACCGCGGTTCATCGGCTACGACCACCGGGCCGACGTGATGGGCACGGGCCCGGTGATCGACTTCTACTTCCACGGCGGACGCCTCCCCGCGGACGTGTCCGTCCGTCGCAGCGAAGAGCACGACGACCACGGCCTGTTCGCCCTCGACGAGCTCGGGTCGACCGCGCTCATGCCCGTCCTGCCCGCCCTCACCGCCCTGCACGGCGCCGCCCTGGCCGGGACCGTCGTAAGCCTGAAGGAAGGACGGCCGCAGTGAACGCGCCGCGCCGCCTGGCGGTCGTCGTCGCCGCTGCCCTCGCGGTCTCCCTCGCCCCGAACACCCCGTCGGCCGGCTCCACCCCGGGCCCCCTCACACCGGAGCGGCTGCGCCACGAGGCCGCCGCCGTCCTGGACACCGCCCGGGCCGTCAGCCTGCACATCCGCGTCCGGGACGGGCGGCACGTCGCCGAAGCCGGGGCCGGCGAGGCCGTCGCGGGCACCGGCCGGCCCGTGCCGGACAACCCGCACGTCCGGGCCGCCAGCGTCACCAAGTCCCTCGTGGCCGCGACCGTGCTCCAGCTGGCCGCCGAGCGCCGCCTGTCCCTGAGTGACACGGTGGAGCACTGGCTCCCCGGCCGCGTCCGGGGCCACGGCAACGACGGCAGCCGCATCACCGTCCGGCACCTGCTCCAGCACACCAGCGGCCTCTACGACCCCGACTCCACCGAGCTGACCGGCAAAACCGCCCCGGACTTCGAGCGCAGGCGCTTCGAGCGCGTCGACCCCGAGCACCTGGTCGACATCGCGCTGCGGCACCCCCCGGACTTTCCCCCTGCCGACCCGGACGACCCGGAACCCCGCTGGAGCTACTCGAACACCGGCTACCACCTCCTGGGCGCCGTCATCGAGAAGGTCACGGGACGCCCCTGGGCCGAGGAGGTGCACGAGCGGATCGTCCGCCGGCTGGGCCTGCACGGCACCCGCGTCCCCGGCGACGACCCGTACCTGCCGGAGCCCCACGCGCACACCCACCACCGGTTCGCGGGGTCCGACGACTACACCGACACCACCATCCGCAACATGGCGTGGGCGGGCCCGGCCGGCTCGCTGGTCTCCACGCCCCACGACCTGGACCGGTTCTTCACGGCCCTGCTCACCGGCGGACTCCTCCCGCCCCGGGAACTGACCGCGATGCGCACCACCGTCCCCGTCAACGAGGAGCACCAGCAGTACACGCCCGGGATGCGGTACGGCCTCGGCCTGCAGGAACAGCCGCTGGCGTGCGGCGGGAGCCGCTGGGGCCATCACGGCGACCTCGAAGGCACCTTCGTCAGAACGGGCTTCACCGCCGACGGCGAGCGGTCCGTCGTCATCACGGTGAGCGGACGGAACACCGACGAGACGCGGCTCCTCCGCACCGAGAAGGCCCTCCAAGGGTTCATCGACCGGATGCTCTGCGGGCGGTGACAGCCGCTCAGGACAGCAGGTCCACGGCCCGCACCCGGTCCTGATGGATCAGGACGTCGTAGCAGCGGCCCAGCGCGATGTCGAACCAGTTCCGCTCCTCCGGGTAGGCGGTACCGACACTGCGCGTGGGCCGGGCCTCGGCCAGCCAGGTCCGGGCCGGGCCGGGGGCCGTGCGCAGGTCCAGGACCCAGCGGCCGTACCTCACCTGATCGAGGGTGTGCTCGTTGCTGCCGGGCCGCGGGGGGCCGACCGTGTGGGTGAGCATGTGCACCTCCTCCGGGTCGGTGGCCTTGAACGAGCCACGGCCGAAGGTGAGCCCGACGCTCACGTAGCCGTCGCCGATCCGGTCCCGCAGGAACGCCCCCTGCGTCCTCGGCAGGACACGCGGGTCCTCGGGTTCGTAGCCGATGTGGTTGTTGTGGCCCGCGAGCAGGATCCGGTGCCCGGTGTGCCGGTGCCACCAGACGATGTTGTCCGCCATGACGTCGTCCCGCCAGCGCATGGCCTCGGCGACCTGCCGCGGGTCGTCGAAGTCGAAGCCGTAGCCGGTGGCCGTCTGGTCGATCACCGTAGCGTGCCGGAGCACCTCGGCGAACTCCCGCCGCCCGGCCTCGCCGCGCGGCTCCAGCGTCTCCAGCAGCGCCAGGGCGCGGCCGGTCCGTGACGCCATGTCCTGCCGCTCGGCCAGCGGGCGGGCGAGGTAGGCCTTCTGGTACTCGCCGGAGGGGACGGCCGGCCGCAGCCCCCGGTACAGCGCGTCGAAGCGCGGCGACAGGTCCGGCCGGACCCGGGCGACGTACTCGGTCACCCGGTCGTACAGCTCCGGGCCGGTGTAGCCCCAGTCGTCCCCCATGAAGCGGACCGGGTCGTGCGGATGCCGGCGGTTGTGGTCCCGCATCCACTCCACCAGTTCGAGGTTCTCGGCGGTGGGGTTCAGCGCGTAGGTGTACTGGAAGTCCTCCCGCATGATGCGCTCCGGGTCGCCCTTGCCGTGGACGACGTACTCGTCGAGGCGCACCCCGGTGCTCCAGGCCGTCTCCAGGGCGAAGGTGCGGAAGCCCCGGTGCTCCACCAGGTACCGGAAGACCCGGTCCTTCATGGCGAGGAACTCGTGCGAGCCGTGCGTCGCCTCGCCCATCCCCACCACGACCGCGTCCCCGACGGCTCTGCCGACCGGCCGCAGATCCCTGACGTCCCCGCCGGGCTCGGCGGTACGCAACGGACTCGCGACCCGCTCCAGCCCCGGCACGACCGGGTCGCCCGTCGCCCGGGGGGCGGCGGCGGAAGGGACCGGGGCGAGGAGGATCAACACGAGGACGAGGAAGGTCCAGGGGCGCAGGCACGACATGTCCGCATACGTGCCCGAAGTCCTGCCTTTCCGAACCCGCCCGCACCTGAACGGGTCGCGAGATCCGACGGGGTGACTCCGTCCTCGGGCGCCGACCGCACGCGACGGATCAGAGGTTCTGTTCAGCCCACTCAGCGCACCGAGTAACGGCGAGGCGGCCGCCCGCAGGAACCTCACACGAGACCGGCCTCGCCCCCTACTCTGGCAGTGACGAAGCTGCCAGGAGGGGCAAGGCCGTGATGTCTGAAGACGCTACCCCGGACCCGTACGCCGATCCGCTGCGATTCGGTCAGCGAGTGCAGATTCTGCGTGAGCGCCGCGGCATGACACAGGCTCAACTCGCCGATCTCATCGACATCTCACCGCACACCCTGCGCAAAATCGAGAACGGGCAGCAGAAGGCGCCTGGACTCGACATGGTTCTGCGGATCGCACAGGCGTTGCGGGTCCGGGACCTCGCCGACCTCACGGGCAGGCCGGATGCTCACGTTGACCTTTTCGTCGGCCCAGGCCACCCTCGCTTGGCGGCGGTGAAAGCGGCCATCGACGACTTCGCCCTCACCCGGAGCACGGAGCCGCCGCGTGTTGCGCATCTGGAGGCCCGCCTGCACGCGGCCTGGAGGGAGCGGCATGCCTCGGAGAACCACCGTGAGGCGATCGGCAGGCTGTTGCCCGACCTGATCCGGGACGCTCAGACCCTCGTCAGGAATGCCGACAGTGCGGCAGAGCGACGTACGGCGCAGGCCCTCCTCGCCCAGGTCTACTCGCTGTCCCAGTTCTTCATCGCCTACCAGCCCGACAGTTCCCTGCTGTGGCGGGTTGCGGAGCGGGGCATGATCGCCGCTCAGGAGAGCGAGGACCCGCACGCCATCGGTGTCGCTTCGTGGCTGCTTGCCCAGGCGCACCGCGACTGCGGACCCCGGCACTTCGACGCCGCCGACGCCGTGAACCGCGAAGCCGTCGCCTTCCTCAAGCCCTTGCTGCCGGAAGGAAACGACGACATCCTCGCCATCGCCGGTGCGCTGGAGTTCGAGCTCGGCTACACCGCGGCCCGACGGCGTGAAACGGGCACCGCGTGGCGGCACTGGGACAGGGCGAAGGACGTGGCCTCGCGGCTGCCCGCGGACTACTTCCACCCGGTGACGTCGTTCTCCCGAGCCATCATGGGCGCGCACGCGGTGACGGTGGCGGTGGAACTGCACCAGGGAGGCGAGTCCGTACGGCAGGCTGCCCGGGCGGACCAGAGCGTCATCAAGTCCCGGCCCCGCCGCGCCCGGCACCGCATCGAGGAAGCCCGGGGCTACCAGCTGGACAACCAGCCGGACACTGCGTTGGCGTCACTGGAGAAGGCGTTCGCGGCCGCGCCGGAAACGATCCGGTACAACGGCTACGCGCGGGCGATCCTTCTTGAGGCAGTGGAATCGACACGAGCACCTCGCCGCCGTCGTGCCGCTGACCTGGCCGCAAAGATCGGCCTCCTCGCCGCCTGAGCGTAGCGACCGGATTACGGTCGGCGATCGAGTGGAGGCGCTTCTACGGTCTTGGCACAAGGGCCCCGGCGACCGCGCGAACAGTCCCGGGGCGTGGCCAACGCTGCTGAGGAGCGTCAACAGTGGTCTTCCTATCACGTGCACTCGAACGGGCGAGAGCTGTGCTGTCCGGACCGCGCACCCCCGGCCGGCACCGCCGTACCCCCGTGCCGCGCGCCGTGCTCCCCCCGGCCTCTTGTCGGCCATCGCCTGACGTCCGGGGCGCGCGGCTCATGGCCGTCCGGAGCTACCGCCGGGCACGGCAGGAGGACACGGGCGTCCTGGTCCGGCCCTACGTCGCGCGCCTGGGTGAGGGCGTGTACGCAGGTGCCCAGGCGGGGCCCGGGGGCGTCGGCCGGTGACAGCCACCCGCTCCGAGACCGACGTGCCCGTTCCGGGCGTGACCGCGATGCGTGCCCAGGCGAGCTGGTTCCTGGACCAGCGCACACTGCCGCGCCACCAGGCCACGCAGCTCATGGCGAGAGACCTCCGCGAGTTCCTGGAACACCTGGTCCCGCGGATCGAGCGGCTCGCCGCCGAGCGCTCCAGGGACGACGTGCCGGCGAACGTGGCGTTGGCCGGCGTCGCCGAGGCCAGGCGTCGTATGGACGAGCCGGAGGCCGCGGGCCTGTGCGGCGAGGTCGAACGGGTCAAGTCGCTGGCCCGGTCGGTCGTCTCCTTGTGCGACCACCACGACACGCTCACCGGGATCACCGTCTGCCTGCTCTGCGACCACGTCATCGGCGACGAAGCGTGGGCGCCGTTCCAGCGGGCGTGCCCCTCGGGAGCGGGTCTCGAGTCGGGTCGTGTCCATCAGCGCTGCGCACCCGCGGTGAGGCACACCCGGCGCTGACCGGCCGCCCGCCCTTGTGTCCCCGCACCCGTGGGGCCCTCGCTCGTGCCGTGTCGCTCTCGGCGAGACGGTGGGTCAGTGGGTGAGTTGATCGGAGTAGCTGAAGTCCCCCACGGTCCAGGCACTGACGTCCTCGATCGCGACGCGGTACATCCCGCCCGTCTCCGGGATCCCCATCGTGCCCTGCAGGATGCGGGCGACGTGGAAGTGCAGGTGCGTGGGCGGGCCGTCCTTCTTCGGAGGGCCGTCGAAAACGGCGGAGAACTCGCCCAGGCGGGCGGAGTCCGTCAGCACCTCCGACACCCTCTGCCGCCACACGGCTTCGGGAGCAAGGCGACCGGTGATGACAGCACCACCGGTCACCACGGTCAGGGACATCTGGGTGCTCTGCCCGGACTCCACACGGGCGGCGATGTCAACGATCAGCTCGTCAGGCTTCGGCATGGGAGCAAATCTTATGCACCGGGCCGTCCGGGCGGTGCCCCGGATCCGCCGCAGCGTCCCGGCAAGCGTGCGCGGTGGGCACGGCACGGCGAGCGGGACGGCACCTCCGCACAAGGTGCCGCCCCGCTCTCCTCCGTGCTCCGGAGCCGCCGCGATCGGTGAGGGTCGGGGACCGCCGACGGCTCCGGGTTCTGACCGGCCCGGGTGGGCCGTAGCGCTACCGGCCCGAGTGGGCCGCAGGGCCAGCGGTCGCCGCTGCCCTGGGACACGGCCCAGGAGGGCCGCAGGGCTAGCGGTGGTCGCTGCCCTGGGACGTGACCGCCGCCCGGCCCGCCTCCAGGCGGGCGACCGGGATGCGGAACGGGGAGCAGGAGACGTAGTCGAGTCCGACCTCGTGGAAGAAGTGGACCGACTCGGGGTCGCCGCCGTGCTCGCCGCAGACGCCGAGCTTGAGGTCGGGCCGGGTCTCGCGGCCGGCCTTGGCGGCCAGCTTCACCAGGGAGCCGACGCCGTCCTTGTCGATCGTCTCGAACGGGGAGACGCCGAAGATGCCCTTCTCCAGGTACGCCGTGAAGAACGAGGCCTCGACGTCGTCCCGGGAGAAGCCCCACACCGTCTGGGTGAGGTCGTTCGTGCCGAAGGAGAAGAACTGCGCGGCCTCGGCGATCTGACCGGCGGTCAGGGCGGCGCGCGGCAGCTCGATCATCGTGCCGATGGACAGCTTCAGCTGCGTCCCCGAGGCCTCCTCGACCTCGGCGATGACCTTGTCGGCCTCCTCGCGGACGATCTCCAGCTCCTGGACCGTGCCGACGAGCGGGATCATGATCTCGGCGCGCGGGTCGCCCTTGGCGGCCTTGCGCTCGGCCGCGGCCTCGGCGATGGCGCGGACCTGCATGGTGAACAGGCCGGGGATGACCAGGCCGAGACGGACGCCGCGCAGGCCGAGCATCGGGTTCTGCTCGTGCAGGCGGTGGACCGCCTGGAGCAGGCGGAGTTCGTTCTCGTGCGGCTCCTGGCGGGACTCCGCGAGGGCCACGCGGACCGAGAGTTCCGTGATGTCGGGCAGGAACTCGTGCAGCGGCGGGTCCAGGAGGCGGATGGTGACCGGCAGGCCGTCCATCGACTCGAAGAGCTGGACGAAGTCCTGCTTCTGCAGCGGGAGCAGTTCCTTGAGAGACTCCTCGCGCTCGGCCTGGGTGTCGGCCAGGATCAGCCGCTCCACCAGCTCGCGCCGGTCGCCGAGGAACATGTGCTCGGTGCGGCACAGGCCGATGCCCTGGGCTCCGAAACGGCGGGCGCGCAGCGCGTCCTCGGCGTTGTCGGCGTTGGCGCGCACCCGCAGGCGGCGCTTGCGGTCGGCGAAGGCCATCATGCGGTGCACGGCCTCGACCAGTTCGTCGGCGTCGTCGGCGCCGGGGTGCATCCGGCCCTCGAAGTACTCCACGACCGGGGACGGCACGACCGGTACCTCACCGAGGTAGACCTTGCCGGTGGAGCCGTCGATGGAGACGACGTCGCCCTCCTCGACGACGTGCCCGCCCGGCACGGTCATCCGGCGGCGCTTGGTGTCGACCTCCAGCTCCTCGGCGCCGCAGACACAGGTCTTGCCCATGCCGCGGGCGACCACGGCCGCGTGGGAGGTCTTGCCGCCGCGCGAGGTCAGGATGCCCTCGGCCGCGATCATGCCGTCGAGGTCGTCGGGGTTGGTCTCGCGGCGGATGAGGATGACCTTCTCGCCGGAGCGGGACCACTTGACGGCCGTGTAGGAGTCGAAGACGGCCTTGCCGACGGCCGCGCCCGGGGAGGCGGCGATGCCCCTGCCGACCTGCGAGACCTTCGCGTCCTCGTCGAAGCGCGGGAACATCAGCTGGGCGAGCTGGGCGCCGTTGACGCGGGTCAGCGCCTCGGCCTCGTCGATCAGGCCCTGGTCCACCAGCTGGGTCGCGATGCGGAAGGCCGCGCCCGCGGTGCGCTTGCCGACGCGGGTCTGGAGCATCCACAGCACACCGCGCTCGATGGTGAACTCGATGTCGCAGAGATCCTTGTAGTGGTTCTCCAGGGTCTCCATGATCTGCATGAGCTGGTCGTACGACTTCTTGTCGATCTGCTCCAGCTCGGCGAGCGGCACGGTGTTGCGGATGCCCGCGACGACGTCCTCGCCCTGCGCGTTCTGCAGGTAGTCGCCGTAGACGCCCTGGTGGCCGGAGGCGGGGTCGCGGGTGAAGGCGACGCCGGTGCCGGAGTCGGGGCCGAGGTTGCCGAAGACCATGGAGCAGACGTTGACGGCCGTGCCCAGGTCGTGCGGGATGCGCTCCTGGCGGCGGTAGAGCTTGGCCCGGTCGCCGTTCCAGGAGTCGAAGACCGCCTTGATGGCGAGGTCCATCTGCTCGCGCGGGTCCTGCGGGAAGTCCCGCCCGGCCTCGGCCTTGACGATCTTCTTGAACTTGGTGACGAGCTTCTTGAGGTCGGCGGCCTCCAGCTCGGTGTCCACCGTGACCTTCTTGGCGGCCTTGGCGGCCTCCAGCGCGTCCTCGAACAGCTCGCCGTCGACGCCCAGGACGGTCTTGCCGAACATCTGGATGAGGCGGCGGTAGGAGTCCCACGCGAACCGGTCGTCGCCCGCCTGCTTGGCCAGGCCCTGCACGGACTTGTCGGAGAGGCCGATGTTGAGGACGGTGTCCATCATGCCGGGCATGGAGAACTTGGCGCCCGAACGCACCGACACCAGCAGCGGGTTGTCGGCCTGGCCGAGCTTCTTGCCCATGCGGGCCTCCAGCGCGTCGAGGTGCGCACTCACCTCGTCACGCAGTGCCGCCGGCTCCTCGCCGCTGTCGAGGTAGGTCTTGCAGGCCTCGGTGGTGATGGTGAACCCGGGCGGGACCGGCAGGCCCAGGTTCGTCATCTCGGCGAGGTTCGCGCCCTTGCCACCGAGGAGGTCCTTGAGGTCCTTGTTGCCCTCGGTGAAGTCGTAAACGAACTTCACGCCCTCAACGCTCGCGGCCTGCTCGGCTACCGGGAGATCTTTGTTTTCCGACACGGGTCTCGACTCCTCGAGGACGCGGTGGCTGCCCTGACGGCGAGGAACATACCCAGATCAAAGGCGTCTGGGTACGTCCACTCGCGCGTCATGCGCCTGTAACCACTCGTCCGCCAGCGGATCGAAAGTCAAGGCTGGGCAAGCGATCACAGCCGCATGTTTTCACTTCTTGAACGCAAGAACCTCCCTGCGCCCTACTGGGCGCTCATGTGAGCGGAGTTTCCGCACATTTGATTTCGCTCGATGAACGATCAAAGGGTGGCACTCAGTGCCACCCTTTGGAGAAGTGCAGTCGCCCAAGATCCGCTCATCTGAGCGCAACCCTTATCAAGGGTGGCGAGAATCACGCTGCCACAGCCGACCGGATTTCACCATGCGGACGCGTCTCGGGACCGAAATCCGCCCGTCACACCACCTGTCACACCCCGAGCGCCCGCAGCCGCTCCTCGGCCCGCTCGGGCGCGTAGAGGTGCTCCACGACCATCGCCCCCGCCCCGACCAGCCCGGCACGCTCGCCCAGCCGCGAGGTGACGACGTCGAGGTGGGCCGTGGAGCGGGGCAGCGCCCGCTGGTAGAGCAGTTCGCGCACGCCCGTGACGAAGGGGGTTCCGGCCAGATCCCCGGCGATCATCAGCACGCCCGGGTTCAGCAGGGTCACGACCGTCGCCAGCACGTCCCCGACCCGGCGCCCGGCCTCCCGGGCGAGCCCGACGGCCTCGGGGTGCCCGGACGCGAGCAGGTCGCGGACGTCCGAGCCGGAGGCCGCGGGCACCCCGGCCTCCGCCAGCCGCCGGGCCACCGCGCCACCGCTCGCGACGGCGGCCAGACAGCCGTAGGAACCGCACCGGCACAGCGCCTGGGCGCCCTCCGGCACCCGGATGTGCCCGATGTCCCCGGCGCCGCCGTCGATGCCGCGGAAGACCGAGCCGTCGACCACGACTCCGGCGCCGATGCCGGTGGAGACCTTGACCAGCACGAAGGCGGAGCAGTCGGGGTGGCCGGTGCGCTGTTCGCCGTACGCCATCAGGTTGGCGTCGTTGTCCACGAGCACCGGCACCGGCTCGGCGCCCGTGTGCTCGGTGAGGGCCCGGGCCAGCCGGCTCCTTATGTCGTAGCCGTCCCAGCCGGGCATGATCGGCGGCTGGACGACGCGGCCGGTCTCGGTGTCGACCGGGCCGGGCACCGCGAGCCCGACCCCGCACACCGTCTCGGCGCTGTGCCCGGCCTTCTCCAGCAGTTCGGCGAACCAGCGGCCGAGTTCGCCGAGCACCACGTCCGGCCCGTCCTCGACGACGAGGGTGCCCGAGTGCTCGGCGAGGATCTCGCCGCTCAGCGACAGCACGGCCGCCCGGGCGTGCCGGGTGTCGAGGTCGGCGGCCAGGACCACCGCGTGCTCGTCGTCGAACTCCAGCGTGATGGAGGGGCGTCCGCCCAACGGGGAGTCCACCGGGCCGCCGGCGCCCTCGCGCAGCCAGCCCGCGCGGAAGAGCCGGTCGAGCCGCTGCCCGACGGTGGCCCGGGACAGCCCGGTCGCCTGCTGGAGCGCACCCCGGGTCGTGGCCCGGCGACTGCGCACCAGTTCGAGCAGATCGCCGGCGCTTGCCTGAACGCGTCCCGTCATGCGCACCCCCTTGTGTTTCCCAACCCTGCATTACATATTGGGTTTTGCGTGTTAAATAGACGTAACCCTACGGTAGCCCCTGCCGATCCCGGTCAGGAGTACGTCTTTGGGAGAGCCCCGAGTGGATCGCATCGCCCAGCTCACCACGCGTCCCGCCGGACGCGAGATCGCATACGATCCGGCCGCCGCGCCGTCTTCCCTGCAGGTCAGGGCTGCACAGGTCCTGGAGGACAACTGGACGGGCAAGTCCACGGTGCCCTCCCGCAGCCTGTATCCGCACCAATGGTCCTGGGACTCGGCGTTCATCGCGATCGGCCTGCGGCACGTCTCGCCGTTACGCGCCCAGACGGAGCTGGAGACGCTGCTGGCGGCGCAGTGGGCGGACGGGCGGATCCCGCACATCGTCTTCAACCCCTCCGTGCCTCTCGACGCGTACTTCCCGAGCCCCGACTTCTGGCGTTCCTCCACCGCGGGGTGCGCGGCGGGCGCCCCGCGCACCGTACAGACCTCCGGGATCGTGCAGCCACCGGTGCACGCCCTGGCCGCGTGGCTGGTGCACCTCGCCGACCCGGGCCTGTCGCGGGCGCGCGGCTTCCTCGCCCGGGCCTACCCCCGGCTGGCCGCCTGGCACCGCTATCTGCTGCGCCGGCGCGACCTGGGCGGGGGCGGGCTGGTCTCCGTCGTGCACCCCTGGGAACAGGGTATGGACAACAGCCCCTGCTGGGACCGCCCGTTGTCCCGGGTCACCCCCGCCCCGGCCCGCTCCTTCCGCCGCGCCGACCTCGATCACGGCGCGCCCGAGGACCGGCCGACGGATCTGGACTACGGGCGGTACGTGCGGCTGGCGGCGGACTACCGGGACGGCGGCTACGCCGACGAGCCGTACCGGGAAGCCTCCGGCGGGAGTCGGCAGGGCGACTTCGCCGTGGAGGACCCGGCGTTCAACGCCCTGCTCATCGCCTCCGAGTACGCCCTGGCCCGGATCGCCCACGAGCTGGGCGCGGCGGCCGCGGCCCGGCAGGCCCGGGCCGAGCGCCTCACGGCGGCCCTGGTGGAGCGGTTGTGGGAGCCGGCCGCGGGGATGTTCCTGTGCCGGGACGTGCGCGCCGGGGAGCTGATCCCCGAGCGCGGGGTCTCCGGGCTCATCCCGCTGCTGCTGCCGACCCTGCCGCGCGACCTCGCGGTCACCCTGGTCCGCACGGTGTGCGGCCCGCACTTCGGCCTCGGCGGCGCGACCCGCCTGGTCCCCAGCTACGACCTGCTGGGCGAGGCCTTCGACCCGCACCGCTACTGGCGCGGCCCGGCCTGGTTCAACACGAACTGGCTGCTGGAGCGCGGGCTGCGGCTGCACGGCGAGCGGGGCCGGGCCGACGCCCTGCGCAAGGGCATGCTGCACACCGCCGGCGCCTCCGACTTCGCGGAGTACGTCGACCCGTACACGGCACAGGCCTGCGGCGCCACCGGCTTCGGCTGGACCGCCGCGCTCACGCTCGACCTGCTGCACGACCGGCCCGCAGGGGACAGGAACGGCGTCACGGCGATCAAGGGAGGGGACCGGGGATGACGGACCGGCATCATCTGCTCGTGCACGGCGGGACGTTCGCCGCCGTCGGCGACCGCGGCGACATCAGCGGCTACCGGGGCGGCAGCGCCCCGGACGGCATGTTCGTACGGGACGCGCGGCACCTGAGCCGCTGGCAGCTCACCGTGGACGGCGCCGTGCCGGAGACGCTGACGCCGGTGGCCGACGGCGACACCGCGGCGTGCGTCCTCGTCCCGCGCGGCGGCCGCAACGAGCCGCCCGCCTACACGCTCTTCCGCGAACAGGCCGTGGGCGACGCCTCGTTCGTGGAGTCGCTGCGCGTCACCAGCAACCGACCGGTGCCGACGACGGTCCGCATCGCGGTCACCGCCGACGCCGACTTCACCGACCAGTTCGAGCTGCGCTCCGACCACCGCACGTACGCGAAGTCCGGTGCCGTCCGCTCCCGCCAGGTCCTCGACCACGGCGTGGAGTTCACCTACCGGCGCGGCGAGTGGCGGTCCGTCACGACCGTGACGGCCGAGCCGCAGCCGGACGCGGTGGAGGAGACCGGCACGGGCGCCCGCCGCCTGGTGTGGACCCTGGACCTCGCGCCGCACGGCACCGCCGAGCTGATCCTGCGCGTCATCGCCCGCCCGCACGGCGACAAGCGCGCCCTGCGCGTGCCCCGCTCCCCCGCCGCGCTCCAGGGTCAACTGCGGGCGCGGGAGGGCGAGTTCATGGAGGACGTGGCCTTCCCGAGCGGCTGGCCCGAGCTGGCCGCGGCCTGTGCCCGGGGCCTCGCCGACCTCGCCGCGCTCCAGGTCCCGGCGACCGGCCCGGACGGCGAGGAACTGCGCGTCCCGGCCGCCGGCGCCCCCTGGTTCCTGACGCTGCTGGGCCGGGACGCCCTGCTGACCTCGCTGTTCGCCCTGCCCTACCGGCCGCGGCTGGCCGCCGCCACCCTGCCCGCGCTGGCCGCGACCCAGGCCACGCAGGCCGGCGCCGACGAGATCGCCCAGCCCGGCAAGATCGTGCACGAGGTGCGGCACGGCGAACTGGCCCACTTCGGCCAGGTCCCCTACGGCCGCTATTACGGCTCGGTCGACGCCACGCCCCTCTTCCTCGTCCTGCTCGGCGCGTACACCGAGCAGACCGGCGACACCGCCCTGGCCCGCCGCCTGGAGCCGCACGCCCGTGCCGCGGTGGGCTGGATGCTCGACCACGGCGGTCTCACCTCCCGCGGCTACCTGGTCTACCGCGCCGACCAGGGCGGCCTCGCCAACCAGAACTGGAAGGACTCCCCCGGCGCCATCTGCTCCGCCGAGGGCACCCGCCCGAACGGGCCGGTGACGGCCGCGGGCGCCCAGGGCTACGCCTACGACGCGCTGCGCCGCACGGCGTGGCTGGCGCGCACGGTGTGGCAGGACGGGACGTACGCGGATCTGCTGGAGCAGGCGGCCGGTGACCTGCGCGACCGTTTCCAGCGGGACTTCTGGATGCCGGAGCACTCCTTCCCGGCGCTCGCGCTGGACGGCCGGGGCGACCGGGTCGACGCGCTCGCCTCCGACGCCGGGCACCTGCTGTGGTCGGGGCTGCTGGACAAGGAGTACGGCGAACTCGTCGGCCGCCGCCTGCTGGAGCCGGACTTCTTCTCCGGCTGGGGCGTGCGCACCCTGGCGGCCGGGCAGCCGGCGTTCCACCCGCTCTCCTACCACCGCGGCTCGGTCTGGCCGCACGACAACGCGCTGATCGCGCTGGGCCTGGCCCGGTACGGCCTGCACGACGAGGCCCGCGCGATCGCCCGCGGCCTGGTCGACGCGGCGGCCGCGACCGGCCACCGGCTGCCGGAGGTCCTCGCGGGCTACGGCCGCGACACCCACCCGGAGCCGGTGCCGTACCCGCACGCGTGCGTGCGGGAATCCCGGTCGGCGTCGGCCCCGCTGGCGCTGCTCACGGCGGTCGGCGGCGTCTGAGGGCCGGTTGGCCCGCCGTTTGCCGGGTGTTTGCCGAGCGCTGGCCCGCCGGGCTGAACACACCCGGTGGGCGCGCCGTACGGAATTGAGGCGGACCCGTACCCCCACGCGGGTCCGCCACCTCGCCGGGTTTCGTACGGGAAGGACCTCCGGGTGCCTGTCTTCACACGCCTCCGCCAGTCGCCACAGCAGGGCACCCCGGAGACCGGGCCCGAGACGGAACGGGAGGGGGCCGACGGGGAGAAGGCGGAGACGGCCGGGGAGACGGCGGAAGCCCGCGCAGAGGAGGCGGAGGCGGACGGGGAGACCGCGGAAGCCTGCGCGGAGAAGTCGCAGACGGCCGGGGAGACCGCGGAAGCCGACGCGGAGGAGTCGCAGGCCGACACGGTGACGGCGGGAGCCGAGGCGAAGAGGGCGCAGGCGGACGCGGAGACGGCGGAAGCCCGCGCGGAAAAGGCGGAGACGGCGCACGCCAACGCCGAGCAGGCGGAAGCCGACGCCGAGGAGCCAGAAGCCCGCGCGGAGGAAACTCAGGCCGGTCCGGAGGAGGCGGAAGCCGGCGCGGAGGAGGCGGGAGTCCGCGCCGAGGTCGGCGGTGGGGAGGTGCTGGCCTCCGCCACCGGGGCCCGGCTCCGTGGCTGGCGCGGGCGTCGCCCGCGCGCCGCCCGTGCCCTCCGTCTCGCCACCACCGCGCTCGCCGCCGTCCTGGTCCTCGGTGCCCTGCTCCTGCCCAACACGCTCCCCGCCCTCGAACCGGTCAGCTTCGCGCGCATCCCGGCGGAGGCGGTCATCGGCGCTGTCGTCGTGCTGGGGCTGCCGCGCCGGCCCCGGCTGGTGGCGGCCGTGCTCTACGGGCTCGGCCTCACGGCGCTGACCGCCGTGAACCTGCTCGACATGGGGTTCAACGAGTACCTCGGCCGGGGCTTCAACGCCGCGCTCGACTGGGACCTGCTGCCCGACGCGCAGGCGTACGTCGGGGACACGCTGGGCGGGGGCGTCGCGACCGCCGCCGCCGTCGGCGCGGTGCTGCTCGTCCTGCTCGTGGCGGCCGTCATGGTCGCGGCGACGGTCCGCCTCGCCGGTGTGCTGGCCCGCCACCGGACCCGGGCGACCAGGGGCGCCCTGATCGCCGGCACCGTCTGGATCACCTGCTCGGCCCTGGGCCTCACGCTCTTCGGCGGGCCGATCGCCTCCGAACGCGGCGCCGGGGCCCTCCGCGTGCACGCGCAGCGGACGGTGGAATCGCTGCGCGACGAGGCCGAGTTCGTCCGGCAGGCGAAGGCGGACACCTTCGGCAACACCCCGCCCGACCAACTCCTGCCCGACCTCCGGGGCAAGGACGTGATCTTCACGTTCATCGAGAGCTACGGCCGCAGCGCCGTCGAGGACCCGATCATCGCCCCCGGCGTCGACCGGACCCTCGACACGAGCACCGAGGCCCTGGCGAAGGCCGGCTTCCACGCCCGCAGCGGCTGGCTGACCTCGGCGACCTTCGGCGGCAGCAGCTGGCTCGGCCACTCCACGACCATGTCGGGCCTGTGGATCGACAACCAGCGGCGCTACCGCACGGTCACCGCGGGCGACCACCTCACCCTGACCAAGGCGTTCCGCAAGACCGGCGCCTGGGACACGGTGGGCGTCATGCCCGGCGTGCAGAAGGGCTGGCCGGAGGAGAAGTGGTACGGCCTCGACAAGCTCTACGACGCCTTCGACCTGGGCTACCGCGGCCCGAAGTTCAGCTGGTCGACCATGCCCGACCAGTACGCGCTGGAGGCGTTCCAGCGCCGGGTGCACGGGAAGAAGCGCGACAAGCCGCTGATGTCGTTCGTCATCCTGACCTCCAGCCACCAGCCCTGGGCGCCCATCCCGAAGATGGTGGGCTGGGACGAACTCGGCGACGGCACGGTCTTCGGCCCGATCCAGAAGGCCGGCAACAAGGCGGCGGACATCATCACCGATACCACCAGGTCCCGGCAGGAGTACGGCAGGTCCATCCAGTACTCGGTCACCAGCCTCACCCAGTGGCTCCGGCGCTACGGCACCGACGACACCGTCCTGGTCTTCCTCGGCGACCACCAGCCCATGGCACGGGTCAGCGGCATCCGCGCCTCCCGCGACGTGCCGGTGTCCCTCGTCGCCAAGGACCCGAAGGTCCTGGAGAAGATCGCCGACTGGAACTGGACGGAGGGCCTCAAGCCCGGCCGGGACGCGCCCGTGTGGAAGATGGACTCCTTCCGCGACCGCTTCCTGAAGGCGTACGGCTCCACACCGCACCCCTCCACGGGCTGATCAGCCGCCGGAGGTGTCGAGTTCGGCGTCCTCGCCGACGCCGGCGCAGTCGTAGGGGTCCTTCAGCCAGCCGTCCGGCAGCACCACCCGGTTGTTGCCGGACGTACGGCCCCGGGGCCCGTCGGCGCCGGTGGGCCAGGGCTGGTCGAGGTCCAGCTCGTCCAGGCCGGAGCGCAGTTCCTCCAGGGACGAGGTGATCGCGAGGCGCTTGCGCATCTCGGAGCCGACGGCGAAGCCCTTCAGGTACCAGGCGACGTGCTTGCGGAAGTCGATCACGCCGCGGGACTCGTCGCCGATCCACTCCCCGAGCAGCGTGGCGTGCCGGACCATGACGTCGGCGACTTCGCGGAGGGTGGGGCGGGCGATGTCCTCGGTGCGGCCCTCGAAGGCGGCGACCAGGTCGGCGAACAACCACGGCCGCCCGAGGCAGCCACGGCCCACGACCACGCCGTCGCAGCCGGTCTCGCGCACCATCCGCAGGGCGTCCTCGGCCGACCAGATGTCGCCGTTGCCGAGCACCGGGATCTCCGGGACGTGCTCCTTGAGCCGGGCGATGGCGTCCCAGTCGGCGGTGCCGCCGTAGTGCTGGGCGGCGGTGCGGCCGTGCAGCGCGATGGCGGTGACGCCCTCCTCGACGGCGATCCGGCCGGCGTCGAGGAAGGTGATGTGGTCGTCGTCGATGCCCTTGCGCATCTTCATCGTGACCGGCAGGTCACCGGCACCGCTGACGGCCTCGCGCAGGATCGCCCGCAGCAGGTTCCTCTTGTACGGCAGCGCCGAGCCGCCGCCCTTGCGGGTGACCTTCGGGACCGGGCAGCCGAAGTTCAGGTCGATGTGGTCGGCGAGGTCCTCCTCCGCGATCATGCGGACGGCCTTGCCGACGGTGACCGGGTCCACGCCGTAGAGCTGGATCGACCGGGGGCGCTCACTCGCGTCGAAGTGGATGAGCTGCATGGTCTTCTCGTTGCGCTCGACCAGCGCCCTGGTCGTGATCATCTCGCTGACGAACAGCCCCTTGCCGCCGCTGAACTCCCGGCACAGGGTGCGGAAGGGCGCGTTGGTGATCCCGGCCATGGGGGCCAGGACGACGGGCGGCTGGACGGTGTGCGGACCGATCTGCAGGGGCGTGGACATGCCTCCATTGTGCCGTGCAATGAAAAGGCAAAATTCATTAGTTAGCCACACTATCGAAATCGGGCTACGATGGAACGCATGCCCGAGCTCAGTCACCGCCGCCGCATGCTGGTGCTCGCGATCTGCTGCATGAGCCTGCTGATCGTCAGCCTGGACAACACGGTCCTGAACGTGGCGCTGCCGTCCATGCAGCAGGACCTGCACGCCAGTACGTCGGGCCTGCAGTGGACGATCGACGCGTACACGCTGGTCCTGGCCTCGCTGCTGATGCTCGCGGGCTCCACGGCCGACCGGATCGGACGCAAGCGGGTCTTCATGGCGGGCCTGGTCGTCTTCACCGTCGGCTCGGTGCTGTGCTCCCTCGCCCCGAACTTGGAGGCGCTGGTCGTCTTCCGGATGGTGCAGGCGGTGGGCGGCTCGATGCTGAACCCGGTCGCCATGTCGATCATCACCAACACGTTCACGGACCCGCGCGAGCGCGCCCGGGCGATCGGCGCGTGGGGCGCGGTCGTCGGCATCTCCATGGCCGCCGGACCGCTGGTCGGAGGCCTCCTGGTGGAGTCGGTCGGCTGGCGCTCGATCTTCTGGATCAACCTGCCGGTGGGGCTGGCGGCCCTGCTGCTCACCCTGCGTTTCGTCCCCGAGTCCCGTGCGCCCCGGGCCCGCCGCCCGGACCCGGTCGGGCAGGTGCTGGTGATCGCGCTGTTCGGCTCGCTGACGTACGCGATCATCGAGGCGCCGAGCACGGCCTTCGCGTCCCTGGCCCCGCTGGTGGTCCTGGCCCTGGCGGCCCTCACCGCCCTGCTCTGGTACGAACCGCGCCGCGCGGAGCCGCTGATCGACCTCCGCTTCTTCCGCTCGGCGCCGTTCAGCGGGGCGACGGCCATCGCGATCAGCGCGTTCGCGGCGCTCGGCGGCTTCCTGTTCCTGTCGACGCTGTACCTGCAGAACGTGCGCGGGCTGACCGCCCTGGAGGCGGGTCTGTGGATGCTGCCGATGGCCGTGCCGACGTTCGTGTGCGCGCCGCTGTCGGGCCGCCTGGTCGGCAGCCGGGGTCCGCGTCTGCCCCTGCTGATCGCGGGCTGCGCGATGACGGCGAGCGGCGTCCTCTTCGCCGCGTTCGAGGCCGAGACCTCGAACACCACCCTCTTCGCCGGGTACGTCCTCTTCGGCATCGGCTTCGGTTTCGTCAATGCGCCGATCACCAACACGGCGGTCTCCGGAATGCCCCGCGCCCAGGCGGGCGTCGCCGCGGCGGTCGCCTCCACGAGCCGCCAGCTCGGCCAGACGCTGGGCGTCGCGGTGGTGGGCGCGGTGCTCGCCGCCGGCGTGGGCGCGGCCTCGTACCGCGAGATGTTCGTGTCGGCCGCCCGGCCGGGCTGGTGGATCCTCGCGGCGTGCGGGTTCGCGGTGCTGGCGCTGGGAGCCGTGACGAGCGGGCGCTGGGCTCGGGGGACTGCCGAACGGACAGCGGAGCGGCTGGAGTCGGCGGAGGTGCGGGATGCGGTGGGAGCCGCGGAGCGTGCCTAGCCGCGGGTGAGTGGTGGCCGGCCGCGCCACGCGGCGGAGCCGCATATCAGATACGGCCCCGCGCCCCTTGAGGGCGTGACCCGCTGTGGGCCAGGGTGGGCCTGTCCGGCACACTCCATTGCTGCGAGCGGACCGGATCCGCCGGATTCCTGGACGCGGGAGGCGTCATGGCGCAGAGCGACACCAGCAAGGTCAGCCGCTGGGACCAGCACGGCCGGGAGCATGTGGTGCGGGTGCAGCGCACGGGTGTGCAGCGCACGATCAGGTGCGACACCTGCGGCTGGCGCAGAGGCGCCCAGTTCCTGCCCTGGCTGAAGGCGGAGGAGCACTTGGCGGAGGCCCATCAGGCGACGGTGGATCCGACGGCAGCATGACGGGCAGGACCGGCCCTAGTAGAGGATCGAGGGCAGGTAGGCCCCGTCGGGCTCGTTGTACAGGCCGACGGTCATCAGGCTCATCAGCTGGACGACCTTGAGGCCGTGCGACAGGCACCACCTGAGCAGTGCGCTGTCGCCGGTGGGCACGAGGATGCCGGGGCCGCCGAACTGCGGGGCGGCCGCGATGAGGGCCTGGAGGTCCGGGGTGGTCTCGCCGACGGCGTGGGCGAAGAAGGCCAGGTCGGTGGCGTAGCCGGTGACGCGTCCCGCGCGCTCGACGACCCGGGCGGTGCCCTGTTTGAGGGCGTCGGCGACCTCGCCGCCCCGGTCGACGCCGTGGACCTGCCGGCACAGGTCGTTGCAGGCGCCGAGGTCCGCGTCCGTGGCCTCCCGCACCGCGTACCCGGGCATCGCCTCCGTCAGCGGCGGTCCCTGCACGCAGGCCAGCGTGGCCCGGTGGACGAAGCCCAGGCTCGCGTACAGCGAGAACGACCTGTTGTGGTAGCCGCTCTGCAGGAGCCGGATGCCGGGTGCCCCGCGCTCGGCGGTGCGGTCCATGACGTCCCGCATCAGGCGGCGGCCCACGCCCGCGTTCTGCACGGCGGGGTCGACGGTGATGGGCCCGACCCCGGCGACGGCCGAGCGTTCGTCGAGGAAGTTGCTGCCCACGATCCGCCCGTCGAGCTCGGCGACGACACTGTAGAACCCGGGGTGGGTCAGGGCGCCCTCCATCAGTGCGACACCCACTTCGGGGCTCGGGAAGTCGGGTGGGAACGCGTGCTCCTCGGCGACGCCGGCGAAGGCCTCGTAGCAGATCCTGCCGCACTCCGCGGCATCGTCGACGGTCCCCGGGCGCAGTATGAGATCCACGATCGCCATCCCCTTCTTCGCGCGTCCCGCGCGGCGACCCACCCCTCACTTCCATCCTGTGCCCCGGCCGTCCCGGGCGCACCCGGTGGGCGGTTGGGCGGCGGCATGGCCTGCACCGCCCGCCGGGCCGCCCGGCCTCAGTTCAGGTGTCGGTCCAGGAACCGGCAGCCGTCCTCCAGCTCGAACCACGGGGTGCCGGTGTGCCCTCCCACGTTGGCGTGCAGCGTCTTCTCCTTGCTGCCGAAGGCGTCGAACAGGTCCAGGGCCCGCTGCCGGGGGTTCCCCTCGTCGTCCCACTGCAGCAGGAACAGCAGCGGAACGGTGACCTGCCGGGCCTCCTCGCGCTGGGCACGGGGCACGTATCCCCCGGCGAAGAAGCTCGCGGCCGCGATGCGCGGCTCGACCACCGCCAGCCGGATGCCGAGGGCGGTCCACCCCCCGGAGTACCCGACCGGGCCGCCGCCGATCTCGGGCCGCCCGTGAAGGGCGTCCAGTGTGGTCCGCCATTCCGGGACGGCGTTCTCGACCAGCGGGCCGATGAGGGACTCGAAGATCTCGTCGACCGGCTCGCCCGCCCGCATCGCCCGCCGGAGTTCGGCACGGGTCTCCTCGTCGGCGGCGGAACGGGGACGGTCACCGCACCCGGCGGCGTCGATGGTGGCCACGACGTAGCCGCGCGCCGCGGTGTACCGGGCCCGGGCCACCAGCCGGGGGTCCGCCTTGGGCAGGCCGTTGTTGTGGGCCATCAGCACCAGCGGGGCCGGTGCGGGTCCGGGGGTCCACAGGGTGCCGGGGATCTCGCCGAGGGTGAACGCGCGCTCGAGGACACCGTCGTCGAGGCGCTGTTCGGAAGTGAATCGCATGGTCGTGCCTTTCGGGAGTGCGCGAGACGGCGCTCCCGGACGACCTATCGCCCGACCGTGACCCCGGAGGGGAGCACCCATGTCGATACTGCGTTCACGGGTATCACCTCCTCGTTCTCTCGCACGGCCTGGCGGGACATTAGTAGGGGACGTGGGTGCATTGCCAACGGGTTTTCGCGGAAGCTCCGTTGCCGGACGCCGCCGCATGCCGTAGGGCGCGCGCTAAGCCCGCAGCCCCCGCACCAGCAGGTCGACGACCGCCTCGAAGTCGGCCTCGACGCCTTCCTCCCGCCACTCCCGCGCGTAGCCCGGGTCGTGGAAGCGGGCCGTCGCCTGGAAGACCGCGCGGGCCGTGGCCTCCGGGTCCGTCGCGGTGAAGGAGCCGCTCTCCATGCCCTCCCGGATCACACGGGCCAGCTGGGCGGTCAGGTCGGCGATGTGCTCGCTCACCGCTGTGCCGTTCTCGCCGGTGAGGACCGTGTACGTGGCGAACAGCTCCGGATCGTCGCCGGCCTTGCGGCGCTTCGCGGCGAACAGCGCGGCGAGCCAGTCCCGCAGCCGGGCCTCCGGGTCGCGGTCCGCGGCGGCGATCCCGGACAGTTCGCCGGAGGTGCGGTCCAGCCAGCGCTTGGTGACCGCCTCGCGCAGCGCCGCCTTCGTCCGGAAGTGGCGGTAGACGCTGCCGTGGCTGACGCCGAGCGCGCGGGCCACGTCGACCACGGTGGCCTTGGCCGGGCCGTGGCGGCGCAGCACCTCCTCGGTGGCTTCGAGGATGCGCTCGGCGGTGAGGATCTCGCTGGTCGGTGCCATGCCCAGACCGTACCCGGAGGCCGGTTCACCTCTCGACGTGCGCCAGCTGCGCCGCCGGGTAGCGGGCGCCGGCGGCGGCACCGGCCGGTACGGCCTCCTCGATCGCGGCCAGGTCGGCGGCGTCCAGCGTCACGTCCAGGGCGCCCAGGGCCTCGGTGAGCCGGTCGCGGCGGCGGGCGCCGACCAGCGGCACGATGTCCTCACCGCGGCTGAGCACCCAGGCGATGGCGATCTGCGCGACGCTGACGCCCTTCTGCTCGGCGATCTTCCGCAGCGCCTCGACGAGGTTCAGGTTGTGCCGGAGGTTGTCGCCCTGGAAGCGCGGGGACATCGCCCGGAAGTCGCCCGGGGGGAGCTGCCGGTCGGCGGTGAAGTGCCCGGAGATCAGGCCGCGGGAGAGGACTCCGTACGCCGTGATGCCGATGCCCAGTTCGCGCGTGGTCGGCAGGATCTCGTCCTCGATGCCGCGCGAGAGGAGGGAGTACTCGATCTGGAGGTCGGCGATGGGCGCCGTGGCCGCCGCCCGCCGGATCGTCTCGGCGCCGACCTCGCTGAGGCCGATGTGCCGTACGTGTCCCTTCTCGACCAGTTCCGCGATGGCGCCGACCGTCTCCTCGATCGGCACGTCCGCATCGAGGCGGGCGATGCGGTAGACGTCGATGTGGTCGACGCCGAGCCGCTGGAGGGAGTAGGCGGCGAAGTTCTTCACGGCGGCGGGCCGGCCGTCGTAGCCGGACCAGTCGCCGTCCGGGCCGCGCAGGGCGCCGAACTTCACGCTGACCAGGGCCTGTTCGCGCCGGGCGGCGGGGGCGGCGCGGAGGGCCTCGCCGATCAGCATCTCGTTGTGGCCCATGCCGTAGAAGTCGCCGGTGTCGAGCAGGGTGACGCCCGCTTCGAGCGCCGCGTGGATCGTCGCGATGGATTCGGTCCGGTCCGCCCCGCCGTACAGCGCGGACATGCCCATGCAGCCGAGGCCGAGGGCGGAGACCTGGGGGCCGGTGGTTCCGAGGGTTCGGGTTCGCATCGTCATGCCCTCCACTGTCGCATGACAGGTGACAGATTTCAATATCTGTCATTCCCTTATTGTCAGCGAGTGTGGTCAGCGCCGGTCAGCGCCGGTCAGCGGGCCGTGAACGCCAGCTTCGCCCCCAGGGCCACGAACGACCCGGCGAAACCCCGCCGCAGCCACGCCATCACCCGCGGCCGGCCCACCACATGGCTGCGCACGGAGGCGGCCAGCACCCCGTAGACGGCGAACACGACGAAGGTCGCCAGCATGAACACCCCGCCCAGGCCCAGCATCCGCAGCAGCGCGTGCGGTTCCCCGGAGCTCACGAACTGGGGCAGGAACGCGAAGAAGAAGATCGTCAGTTTCGGGTTGAGGAGGTTGATCAGCACACCCCGGACGATCACCGTCCGGGCCGGCACCGGCGCGGACGGGGCCCGCTCCTCCACCACGAGCGCCTCCTTGTCCCGGACCGTCGCCCAGGCCATGTAGAGGAGGTACGCGACCCCGGCGTACTTCAGCACCTGGAAGGCGGTCGCACTGGCGTGCAGCAGGGCGGCCACACCGGTGACCGTGGCCAGCAGATGCGGCACGATCCCGAGCGTGCAGCCGACGGCCGCGACGAGACTCGCGCGGCGCCCCCGGGACAGCGCGGCGGCAAGGGTGTAGACGACGCCGGTACCCGGCGTGGCGACGACGACCAGGGTCGTCAGCAGGAAGGCGATGCTCATACCGTCACCCTGGTGCCGCCCCGCTCCGGGTTACAGGACCAATCGGCGAGCGCGCTGGGGGACCACCCGACGCGGCGGCGCCGGGAACCGCTCAGACGAACCAGCCCTCCGCGTCCGGAGCGTCGACGCCCCCGAGGAAACGGGAGAACGCGTCGTGTTCGTCCGCCCCCAGGAAATACCCACCGGTGTGGTGGAGCTGAAACCATCGGCCGGTCTCGTCCACCAGGACGATGCCGCGCTCGGATTCCTCGTATCCGACGGGAAACAGGCCCACTCCGAGCCCGGCCGCCAACTCTTCGATGAGAGCCGCGTCTCCTTCGTAGCCGAGCGTGGGCTTCATCAGCCATGTCTCCGCGGCCTTTGGATGAGCAAGGCGCAGCAGGCCATAGGCACGGACGACACGGGTGGCCGCAGGGGACGGAGGCAAGGTGACGCCCTGCCTCTCGGCGTCCCGCACCCGTACCTCGACGAGTTCCGCCGCGCGTTCCCCGAGATCACGGTCCGGCGTCCAGCCGTTCGAGGTCAGCCAGGCGGTCACTCCCGGCGCCGGTTGCGGGGTAGGAGGTCTGGTCGGCCGGTTCATGCGGCTCCGAGGAAA
Source organism: Streptomyces olindensis (assembly GCF_040645895.1). Lineage (NCBI taxonomy): Bacteria > Bacillati > Actinomycetota > Actinomycetes > Kitasatosporales > Streptomycetaceae > Streptomyces > Streptomyces olindensis. The sequence continues at coordinate 53,540 of NZ_JBEYZD010000019.1, forward strand.
CCCGGGTCCGCGCCGTCGCATTGCCGGCACCAGTCGCGGTTGAGGCCCAGGAGTTCCGCCATCGGCACCGCGCGACGGCCGGTGGCCGACAGATCCCGGCGGGCTTCGGCCGACCACAGCGGCGGGAAGAACGACAGTCCCTGCCGGCCGTTCAGTACGGAGACTTCACGGCGCCAGCCGTCCCACCGCAGGCCCGCGTAGAAATCCCGGAGCCCGCCGGAGAGGATCCAGGACAGCCAGGCCGAGTGTCCTGCCCCCATGGCCTCCCAGCCAAGGGCATCGGGGGCGAAGTAGACGACCTCCCCCGGAGCGCCGGGCCGACCGGCCTCACCGGGGTCGCCCCCGTTCAGCGCGAAGACCCCGCCCAGCACGTCGTGCGCGACCACGAGACCCGCACCCGGCCGCCACGCGGGATCGAACGCCGAGGGCATCGCGTTGATCTCGGCCAGGCCGGGCGGGCCATCGAGCCGGGCGCTCCCCGGGCTCCCGAAGATCCGCAGCCAGCCGTCGTCCACGAGCAGGCCGCCGCAGTTCAGCACGATGCCCCCCAGATGAGACCGGGCGGAGACCTGCAGTTGCAGCAAGGTCGCGCGGCCCGCCCCGGGATCGCCGCGCAGCACCTCGACCGGGACGTCGCTGCCGGACAGCTCCTGGAGGAGGTGCGGCCAGGCCGGATCGTCGACGTTGATCAGCTCGTCGGCCTCGCGCATCTCCGCATCGTCGCATACGACGGTGCCGGGCCCCTCTCCGAGGAACCCGGCACCGTGACAGTCGCGAGAGCGATCAGCAGCCGATCAGGCGGGCCGCCAGGTAACCCTCGATCTGGTCGAGGGAGACCCGCTCCTGCTTCATCGAGTCACGCTCGCGGACGGTGACCGCGTTGTCCTCCAGCGTGTCGAAGTCCACGGTCACGCAGAACGGCGTGCCGATCTCGTCCTGGCGGCGGTAGCGGCGGCCGATGGCGCCGGCGTCGTCGAACTCGATGTTCCAGTTCTGCCGGAGCGCCTGAGCGAGGCCCTTGGCCTTCGGGGACAGCTCCGGGTTGCGGGACAGCGGCAGCACCGCGACCTTCACCGGCGCGAGGCGCTGGTCGAGGCGCAGCACCGTGCGCTTCTCCATCTTGCCCTTGGCGTTGGGCGCCTCGTCCTCGACGTAGGCGTCCAGCAGGAACGCCAGCATCGCGCGGCCGACACCGGCCGCGGGCTCGATGACGTAGGGGGTCCAGCGCTCGCCGGCCTCCTGGTCGAAGTAGGTGAGGTCCTGGCCGGAGGCCTTGGAGTGGGCGCCGAGGTCGTAGTCGGTGCGGTTGGCCACGCCCTCCAGCTCGCCCCACTCACTGCCGCCGAACTGGAAGCGGTACTCGATGTCGGCGGTGCGCTTGGAGTAGTGGGAGAGCTTCTCCTTCGGGTGCTCGTACCACCGCATGTTCTCCTCACGGAGACCCAGGCCGGTGTACCAGTTCCAGCGCTGCTCCATCCAGTACTCCTGCCACTTCTCGTCCTCGCCCGGCTTGACGAAGAACTCCATCTCCATCTGCTCGAACTCGCGGGTGCGGAAGATGAAGTTGCCGGGCGTGATCTCGTTGCGGAAGGACTTGCCCATCTGGGCGATGCCGAACGGCGGCTTGCGGCGCGAGGTGGTCTGCACCTGGGAGAAGTTGGTGAAGATGCCCTGCGCGGTCTCGGGGCGCAGGTAGGCGACGGAGCCGGAGTCCTGCGTGGGGCCGAGGTGCGTGGACAGCAGGCCCGAGAACTGCTTGGGCTCGGTGAACTGGCCCTTGTTGCCGCAGTTGGGGCAGTTGATGTCGGCGAGGCCGTTCTCCGGGGCGCGGCCCTTCTTCTCCTCGTACGCCTCCTCCAGGTGGTCCGCGCGGAACCGCTTGTGGCAGGAGGTGCACTCGGTCAGCGGGTCCGTGAAGGTGGCGACGTGACCGGAGGCGACCCAGACCTCGGGGGCCAGGATCACGGACGAGTCGATGCCCACGACGTCCTCGCGCGACGTCACCATGTAGCGCCACCACTGGCGCTTGAGGTTCTCCTTGAGCTCGACACCCAGGGGGCCGTAGTCCCAAGCGGCGCGCTGGCCGCCGTAGATCTCACTACAGGGGAATACGAAGCCACGGCGCTTGCTCAGGCTGACGATGGTGTCGATCTTGTCGGCGGCCACGGTGCTCTCTTCATTACGACGACGAATACTGATGGGTGCGGCGCGGAAGCGCCTCGATGAGGGGTGGTGGTCGGGAGACGGGCGGGCGAAGCGAGTTGCTTCCAGCGAATGACTCAGGTTACCGGCGGGGGCGCCCCCTCAATCAAATCGCTCCCCCACCGGTGGCCGCCAGGCCCCTCCCGGCCCCTGTTCAGGACGTTTGTTGACAACGGTTTCCATATTTGTTGAAAATGAGTGTCATGAACGTACGACGACGCCTCATACCCGCCGCCCTGGCCTCCGCTCTCGGCCTGGGCGCCCTGACCGCCTGCTCCAGCGACAGCGCGGCGACGGGCAACACGGACAAGTTCGACGTCGTCGCGTCGTTCTATCCGATGGCCTTCCTCGCCGAGCAGATCGGCGGGGACCACGTGAACGTCACCAGCCTGACCGAGCCCGGCCAGGAACCGCACGACCTGGAGATCAGCACCAAGCAGCGGGCGCAGCTGGAAGAGGCCGACGCGGCGCTCTTCCTCAAGGGCCTCCAGCCCGCCGTCGACGAGGCCGTCGGGCAGACCGGCATCAAGACGAAGATCGACGCGGCCACGCTCACCACCCTCGAGGACCACGGCACCGGCGGCCACAGCCACGAGGGTGAGGAGGGCCACTCCGAGGAAGGCCACGCCGAGGAGGAGGGCCACTCCGAAGAGGAGGAGCACGCCCGCGACCCGCACGTCTGGCTCGACCCGGTGAAGTACGCCGAGATCGCCCAGGGCGTCGGCAAGGCCTTCGAGAAGGCCGACCCGGACCACGCGGCCGACTACAAGAAGAACACCGAGGCCCTGGTCGGGAAGCTGAACGGCCTCAACGGCGAGTTCGAGAACGGCCTGAAGGACACGAAGACCAAGGTCTTCTTCACCAACCACGCCGCCTTCGGCTACCTCGCCGAGCGCTACGGCCTCACCCAGGAGGCCATCTCCGGCCTCGACCCCGAGAGCGAGCCCAGCGGCGCCCGGGTCAGGGAGCTCCAGCAGGAGGCCAAGGCCGACGGCGTCACCACCGTCTTCTACGAGACACTGGTCTCCGACAAGACCGCCAAGACCCTCGCCAAGGACGCGGGCCTGAAGACCGACGTCCTCGACCCGCTCGAGGGCATCACCGACAAGTCCCGCGGCGACGACTACTTCCAGGTCATGCGAGCCAACCTCAAGGCCCTGCAGTCGGCCCTGGGAACCAAGTGACCCACCCTTCGGAGGACGGCATGAACGAGCCCGTCGTATCCCTGCGCGGCGTCCGCGCCGACCTGGGCTCGCGCCCCGTCCTGCGCGGCATCGACCTCACCGTGCGCCGCGGTGAGGTCGTCGCGCTGCTCGGCGCGAACGGCTCCGGCAAGTCGACGGCCGTGCGCAGCGTCATCGGCCAGGTGCAGACCGGCGCCGGCGAGATCGAGCTGTTCGGCACGGACCGCGGGCGGTTCCGCGACTGGCACCGCGTGGGCTACGTGCCGCAGCGCACCACGGCCGCGGCCGGCGTGCCCGCGACGGTGACCGAGGTGGTGCTCTCCGGCCGTCTGTCCCGGGCCCGCTTCGGCATGCTGCGCAAGGCGGACCACGCGGCCGTGCGCAAGGCCCTGGAGCTGGTCGGCATGGCGGACCGGGCCAAGGACCCGGTCGACGCCCTCTCCGGCGGCCAGCACCAGCGCGTCCTGATCGCCCGCGCGCTCGTCTCCGAGCCCGAGCTGCTGATCATGGACGAGCCGATGGCCGGCGTCGACCTCGCCAGCCAGGAGGTGCTCGCGCACACCCTCCAGGAGCAGGTCTCGCAGGGCACGACGGTCCTGCTCGTGCTGCACGAACTGGGCCCCCTGGAGCCCCTCATCGACCGGGCCGTCGTCCTGCGCGACGGCTGCGTCGTCCACGACGGGCCGCCCCCGAAGGCCGTCGGGCAGCACGCCCTGCCCGGCCACGACCACGTACACCCGCACGCACCGGCGGGCGCCGAACCGATCCGCACGGGACTGCTGAGCTGATGGACTTCCTCGACTACGCCTTCATGCAGCGGGCGCTGCTCGCCGCCGTCCTGGTCGGCATCACCGCTCCGGCCGTCGGCATCTACCTCGTGCAGCGCCGCCAGGCCCTGATGGGCGACGGCATCGGCCACGTGGCGATGACCGGCGTCGGCCTCGGCTTCCTGCTGACCTGGTCCCCGGTGTGGATGGCGACCCTGGTCTCCGTCCTCGGCGCGGTCCTCATGGAGCTGATCCGCTGGTACGGAAAGACCCGCGGCGACATCGCCCTCGCGATGCTGTTCTACGGCGGCATGGCCGGCGGTGTGATGTTCATCAACCTCGCGCCGACGGGCTCCAACGCCAACCTCACCTCGTACCTGTTCGGCTCGCTGTCGACGGTGTCCGAGTCGGACGTCACGGCCATCTGCGTCCTGGCCGCCTTCGTCGTGCTGGTCACGCTCGGCCTGCGCCGGCAGCTGTTCGCGGTCAGCCAGGACGAGGAGTTCGCGCGGGTGACGGGCCTGCCGGTGCGCGCCCTGAACCTGCTGACGGCGATCACCGCGGCCGTCACGGTCACGGTGGCGATGCGCGTGGTGGGCCTGTTGCTGGTCAGCGCGCTGATGGTGGTGCCCGTCGCGGCCGCCCAGCAGATCGGCCGCAGCTTCGCCGCGACGTTCGCGATCGCCGTCGCCATCGGGGTGAGCGTGACGATCGGCGGCACGGTCACGTCGTACTACCAGGACGTCCCGCCGGGCGCGACGATCGTGCTGCTGACGATCGGCGCGTTCGTCGTGCTGGCGGCGCTCGCCGCCCCGTTGGCCCGCCGCCGCGCCCGGGCCCGGTCCGCCGCGCACGCCGGCGCGGACCCGGCGGAGTGTGCGATTCCGGCCACCCGGGAGGCGACCGACGAGGTCGGCGTCTGACCGCCCCCACCCCGGGCTGGCACAATGGCCCGGGCAAGGCAGACGTGAGGAGGCAACGGTGACGACCGCTGGACCGTCCGTGAAGGGCCGCGCCACCAAGCAGCGGGCCGCCGTGGCGGCGGCCCTGCAGGAGGTCGACGAGTTCCGCAGCGCGCAGGAACTGCACGACATGCTCAAGCACAAGGGCGACTCGGTCGGGCTCACCACGGTCTACCGCACCCTGCAGTCCCTCGCCGACGCCGGCGAGGTCGACGTCCTGCGCACCGCCGACGGCGAGTCCGTCTACCGCCGCTGCTCCACCGACGACCATCACCACCACCTCGTGTGCCGCAGCTGTGGCAAGGCCGTCGAGGTGGAGGGCCCGGCCGTGGAGAAGTGGGCCGAGGCCATCGCCGCCGAGCACGGCTACGTCAACGTGGCCCACACGGTGGAGATCTTCGGCACCTGCGCGGATTGCGCGGCGAAGACGGCATGACCCGTTCGGGGGCGCACAGCGCCCCCGAAGGCTTCTACTGCTGCTTGCCCTCCATGGCCAGCAGCTCCTCGTTCGGGATGGCCCCGCCGAAGCGCCGGTCCCGGGAGGCGAACTCCAGGCACGCCCGCCACAGGTCGCGGCGGTCGAAGTCCGGCCACAGCACGTCCTGGAAGACCATCTCGGCGTAGGCGCTCTGCCAGAGGAGGTAGTTCGAGGTGCGCTGCTCGCCGCTCGGGCGCAGGAACAGGTCCACGTCCGGCATGTCCGGGTAGTACATGTACTTGGCGAAGGTCTTCTCGTTGACCTTGGACGGGTCGAGCTTTCCGCTGCGCACGTCCTCCGCGAGTGCCTTCGCCGCGTCCGCGATCTCGGCCCGGCCGCCGTAGTTCATGCAGAAGTACAGGGTCAGCCGGTCGTTGCCCTTGGTCTGCTCCTGGGCGATCTGCAGCTCCTTGGCGACGGACCGCCACAGCTTCGGCATCCGCCCCACCCAGCGCACCCGCACGCCCAGCTCGTCGAGCTGGTCCCGGGTCTTGCGGATGAAGTCCCGGTTGAAGTTCATCAGGAAGCGCACCTCTTCCGGCGACCGCTTCCAGTTCTCGGTGGAGAAGGCGTACAGGGAGATGGCGCCCACGCCCATCTCGATGGCGCCCTGCAGCACGTCCAGCACGCGCTCGGCGCCGACCTTGTGCCCCTCGGTGCGCGGCAGCCCGCGGTCCTTGGCCCAGCGGCCGTTGCCGTCCATGACGATCGCCACATGCTGCGGTACGAGCTCCCCGGGGAGCTTCGGCGGCCGCGCGCCGGACGGGTGCGGCTCCGGCGTCCTGTACTCCCGGCGCTGCCGCCCCAGGATCCCGCGTACGGCCATGTGTTTCTCGTCTCCTCGTGCTTGCTTGTCTTACTTCTCGACGTAGCGCAGCGAGCGCAGCCCGCGCTCCATGTGCCAGTGCAGATAGGCGGACACCAGCCCGCTGCCCTCCCGGACGTAGCGCGCCTCGCACGCGTCCGCGGTCTCCCAGTCTCCCGTAAGCAGTGCGCCGAGGAGTTCCAGGGCCTGGGGCGAGGGTACGACGCTGCCGGGCACCCGGCAGTCCACGCAGACGGAACCGCCCGAGGCGACCGAGAAGAACCGGTTGGGCCCGGGCATCCCGCACTTCGCGCAGTCGGTGAAGCTCGGGGCGTATCCGTTGACGGCGAGGGACCGCAGCAGGAACGCGTCCAGCACGAGGTGCGGCGCGTGCTCCCCCCGGGCGAGGGTCCGCAGCCCGCCCACGAGCAGCAGGTACTGCTGCACGGCCGGCTCCCCCTCGTGGTCGGTGAACCGCTCGGCGGTCTCCAGCATGGCGGTGCCGGCGGTGTACCGGGCGTAGTCACTCACGATCCCGCCGCCGTACGGCGCGATGGTCTCGCTCTGCGTGCACAGCGGCAGGCCGCGGCCGACGAGCTCGCTGCCCTTCGCGAAGAACTGCACGTCGACGTGGGAGAAGGGTTCGAGGCGCGCACCGAACTTCGACTTCGTCCGGCGCACGCCCCGGGCCACCGCCCGTACCCGGCCGTGACCGCGCGTGAGCAGCGTGATGATCCGGTCCGCCTCACCCAGCTTCTGGGTGCGCAGCACGATGCCGTCGTCGCGGAACAGACTCATGCGGCCATTCTCGCCTACGCGGAGGCCCCCCGGACCGCGAGGCGGGTCAAGGGACCTCCCCCCGACTGCGCGCGTTGGCGTACGCGGTCGCCGCGCGCAGCCGCTCGGCCGGGGTGGCGTGCCGGACGGCGCCGGGGTCGGCGTCCCACTCCTTGCCGCCCCCGTACGGCCTCAGCTGTACATAGGGCCCCTCATGCCCCATGACGATGCCGAGGCGTCCGCTGCGGGTGTCCACGACGTACGCGCCGACCGGGGGCTTCATCGCAGCACCGCCGCGAGCCGCCGGGCGGTCTCCACCGTGACCCGGCCCAATTCCACGAGCGGGCAGGGTGCTTCCCGCGCAAGACTCACCGGGTCGAGCCCGAGTGACGGCAGGATAATTCCGGCCTTGGCGAGTTCTGCCCGCAATTCTTTCACCGCATCCTCCGCTTCTTCGACGCAGAGCGCCGAGTGTCGTGCCTCCACCGTGCTCCCCTTCCTTTTGGAATTTCACTCTTCGCATCCCTGTGGTGACGCTCCGCGTCTACACTCGGGAAGGGTCTGTGCCCCTACAACTGCGGCGCAGCACAAAGAGGTTCGGCAATGGCCAACGGTTCCTGGGAGTTCGGCCTGCGGTTTTTCCCGAGTCGTGGTGCGGTAAGGCGATGGACCACAATCGGGCCGTGGATGTGCGTACAGCGGTGAAGAAGGCACGGCCGAACCGGCACCCGGAACCGGAATGGTCCCTGCGCCCGGCGGAACCGGCCGACGTCGAGCCGATAGCGGAACTGCGGGCGGTGGTGATGCGCCCCGACTTGGAGCGGCTGGGCCGTTTCGACGAGCACCGGGTCAGGCAGCGCTTGCGCGACGGCTTCGCCCCGCGGCACACGTCGGTCATCCTGGCCGGCGGCGCCTTCGCGGGCAGCGTCGCCCTGCGCCCCGCCGCGGACTGCCACTGGCTGGAGCACTTCTACCTCGCCCCGGACCTGCACGGCCGGGGCCTGGGCTCGGCCGTCCTGCGCACCCTGCTGAGCGGGACGGACGCCTCCGGCACCCTCGTCCGCCTGAACGTCCTGCGGGGCAGCCCGGCCCAACGCCTGTACGCCCGCCACGGCTTCACGGTCGAGACCCAGGACCCGGTCGACGTCTTCATGCTGAGGCACCCGGCGGACACCCCCTGGGCCGCCGGCCCGTTGCCCTGATCCGCCCAGCGGCCGATGACCGGGGTGCAGGCCGAGTCCTTCTACGTGCTGTCCGGCGAGCTCGAGCTCTACGACGGCGAGCGCTGGGTCACCGGGCGGCAGGGTGACTTCCTGTACGTGCCGGCCGGCGGGCTGCACGCGTTCCGGAACGCCGGCGACGACCCGGTCTCCATGCTGATGCTGTTCTCGCCGGGCGCCCCGCGCGAGGAGTACGAGGAGTACTTCGAGCGGATCGCCGAGTTCGCGCAGCGCGGCGGCGAGGAACTCCGCCGGTTCCAGGTGCGGCACGACAGCTACTTCATCGAGTAGGCGTCCAGTAGGGGGTAAACCCCCTGAAACATCAGGCAGTTGCCCGGATGTGGCGCGGGGCCGGGAGCCGTCAGGCTCGGGGCATGAAGCAGATCACGCGCAATGCCTCACTGCTCGCGGCCTCCGCCGTCCTGCTCGGGCTCGCCGTCCCGCTGACCGCGTCCGCGGACGAGCCACCGGCCGCCGGGCACGCCCCGCTCGTGTGGACCGACTGCTCGGGCAGCGGCCTCGACCCCAGACAGCGGTGCGCCACCGTCGACGTCCCCCTGGACTACTCCGACCCCGACGGCCGGACGATCGAGATCGCCGTCTCGCGCATCCCCGCCGAGAAGCCCTCGGCGCGCCGGGGCGCCCTGTTACTCATCCCGGGCGGCCCCGGCGGCGACAGCCTCCGCAACCCGTCCGGCAAGGGGCAGAAGCTGCCCCAGCAGGTGCGGGACGCCTACGACCTCGTCGGGTTCGCGCCGCGCGGCATGGCGCCCTCCACCGCCGTCGACTGCAAGCTCGACCCCGCCGACCTCGGCACGACCAAGCTCCTGCCCTGGCCGGACACGGACGGCTCCGTCGCCGGGAACATGGCCACGGCACGGCGTACGGCCGAGGCCTGCGCCCGCAACGGCGGGGAGCTGATCCGGCACATCAGCACCGCCAACGAGGCCCGCGACCTCGACCGCGTCCGGGCCGCCCTCGGCGAGCGGAAGATCTCCGCCTGGGGCGTCTCGTACGGCACGTACGTCGGCGCCGTCTACAGCCAGTTGTTCCCCCACCGCACCGACCGCATCGTGCTGGACAGCAACAACGACCCCGACCCCACCCGCGTCACCCGCGGCTGGCTCGCCGCCTTCGAGACCGGCGTCGAGGACAACTTCCCCGAGTTCGCTCGGTGGGCGTCGAGGCCCGGCAACCCCGACCGGGTGGCCCGCACGCCCGCCGAGGTCCGCTCCGGCTTCCTGAGCCTGGCCGCCCGCCTCGACCGCGAGCCCCTCCCCTGGCCCGGCGCGAACCCGCCGCGGCTCGACGGCAACGCGCTGCGCCAGACCATGCTGACCAACCTCTACGACCCCGACGACTACCCGGTCCTGGCGAAGGCGATCCTGGCCGCGCGCGAGGGCACCGTGCCGCCCGTGCCCGAGTCCCCGCCCGAGTCGGTGCTGCAGAACACCGCCGCGGTGGGCGTCGGCACGATCTGCAACGACGTCGACTGGCCCGACTCCGCCGCCGCGTACCAGAGGGACGTCGACGAGAGCCGGGCGACGCACCCGCTGACCGCGGGCATGCCGCGCGGGCCGATGGTGTGCGCCGCTTGGCCGTTCACGCCCCGGGAGCCGGCCGTCCGGGTCACCGACCGCGGGCCGTCCAACATCCTGCTCGTGCAGAACGAGCGGGATGTCGCCACCCCGCTCAGCGGTGCGCTGAAGCTCCGCCGGGCTCTCGGCGACCGGGCCGTCATGGTCACCGTGAACTCCACCGGCCACGACGCCTACCTCGCCAACGGCAACGCCTGCGGCGACCGGACCGTCTCCCGCTTCCTGGCCACCGGGAAGCGGCCCGGATCCGACCTGTACTGCGCGTGACGTCAGCGGTGGCCCGCCGCCCCGTACCGGCGGGCCACCGCGTGGAACGCCTCCTTCGGCTCCCAGTGCCAGCCGGAGGCGGGGTCGTCCGGGCGGTCCTCGACGGCCTTCGTGATGGCGTACGTCGCCATGTCGAGGTCGAGCCGGGGCTCGTCCGGGCGGTGCGGGGCGTCCGCGCTGACGAACTCGAAGACCATCGCCGCGTACAGGCCCATCGACGCGAAGACGTCCAGCAGGTCGCCCACGTACGCGGCCTGGACGCGCTCGCTGCGGACGAGGCCGCCCTTGATCTCCGGCGGCTCCTTGTCGTGGTCGACGACGTCCCAGCCCATGCCGCCGGCCTCGGGAGCGCCGACGTAGGCACACGTGCCGAACTCGGTGATGGCGAGCGGCTTGCCCGGGCGCAGGTACCGCTTCAGCTCGCGGACGTGGTCGGAGCGTTTCTCGAAGTGGGAGTAGTAGTCGATGCCGACGATGTCGAAGAGGCTCCAGTCCGGGTCGTCGATGGACTGGGCGGCGGCGTAGCCGAGGTTCCCCCGGAAGACGGAGCGGCCGGTCCGTGCGGCCTTCGCCGTGAAGTCGGCGAGGCGGCGCATCGTCCGCGGCCAGTCGACCGTGCCGTTCTGCAGGTTCCTGATGCGCTCCAGGACCGTCTCGCCCGGCAGGATGCCGGGGACGAACAGCCAGAACTCGCAGCCGACGCTGAGGTCGACGCTCGCGCCCTGCCGCCGCAGCCGCTCCGCGAACCGGCCGGTCTCGGCGAGGTGCTCCAGGATGTCCCGCTGCGGTGCGTCCCCGAGGGTCGGCTGCAGCCAGACGTGCAGCCCGCGTTCGGCCGCTTCGGCGGCGGTGGCGGTGAGCCGCTCGACACCGTCCCCCGTGACGTCGATGGTGTCGGCGTGCAGGTCGTCACGGATGGCCCGCACATCGGCCCGCATCCGGCGGGCGCTCCACGCGGTCCCCGGTGTCTCCCCCTCGCCGACGGTGTAGACGACGCCCCGCCTGCGCAGCCCCCTGCCGCCGGGCCGGGCTTGTGCCGCCCGGGCCCCTCCCGCCGTTCCCACCGCCCCCGCGACCCCCGCCGCGGCCGCCCCGGCCAGGAACCGCGCCCGGCTGATCCCGTGCTCCTGCCTGCTCCCCTTGGTCTCTTCCATGCCTGCCACTGTCGCGGGGCGGACGCCCGGTGCGCTGTCGGCCGTCGGTCTACGGCGGCGCGACCAAGGTATGAGGTGGCGTGCCGAAGGAGGGGCTCAGCCCTCGGCGAACCGGCGGACGTACCGCCGCTGCCAGGGCGTTTCCACCGCGTGCCGGTCGTAGTGCCGGCGGACGTACGCCACCGCCTCCTCGCCGGGGACGCCGTCCAGGACCGCGAGGCAGGCCAGGGCCGTGCCCGTGCGGCCCCGTCCGCCCCCGCAGGCGATCTCCACGCGCTCCCCGGCGGCCCGCTCCCACGCCGCCAGCAGAGTCGTACGGGCGGCCGGCCGGTCCGCCGGGAGCCGGAAGTCGGGCCAGCGGATCCAGCCGGACTCCCAGGGCACCTCGGGCGGCCGCCCGCCGAGCAGGTAGACGCCGTAGGACGGGATGGGGGCGGCCGGGTCGAGAGGGTGGCGCAGGCCCCGGCCGCGGATCAGCCGGCCGGAGGGCAGCCGCAGGACGCCGGCGTCGCTCTCGCTCCACAGGTCACCCATGTCGGCATCCTCGCTCTCGTCGACCGCCCGGAAGCCCATTCCAGCGCGTCCTCCCGGACCGGGCGACCGGGTTCACCGACAGCCGAAGCGGAACCGGACTCCGCGCACCGCCCACCGCGTACCGCTCACCGCGCACCGTTCTCCGCGCACCGCCCGCGCATACCGTTCTCCGCGCACCGCACACCGCACACCGCGCACCGCGCACCGCGCGTCGCCCCAGCTCACCGCGCACCGCCCGCCGCGCGCCGCCCACTGCCCCTTGCTCTCCGGCTTCCGGCCCCCGCTCAGCACCCACCGCGCACCGCTCTCCGGCCTCCGCCTCCGCTCACCGCGTCCCGCGCGGCTGCTGGGTCGCCCGGGCCTCGATGCCGCGGAAGTGGACCGCCATGGCCCGCTGTGCCGCCTCCGCGTCGCGGGCGCGGAGCGCCGTGACGATGTCGCGGTGGCGGCGGGCGGTGGTCTCGGGGGACGGGTCGTCGGGCCGGCCGCGGGCGCCGGAGACGCGGCGGAAGACCGTCCAGAAGGCGGCGAGGAGCTGGGGGACGAGGTCGTTGCCGAGGGGGGCGTAGAGGACCTCGTGGAACTCGCGGTCGAGGTCGGAGAAGGAGCGGCCCGGGCCCGCGGTGTCCGCGCGGCCGGTCCCGGCGGCGGACTCCATCCGGGCCACCACGTCCTCCAGCTTGTCCAGTTCCGCCTCGGTGACCGTCGCGGCCACCCGGCGGACCAACCCCACCTCCAGTACCTCGCGGACCTGGAGGATCTCGGCGAGGGCGGCGGTGTCGTCGTCGTGCCGGGCCAGGGTGCGGAAGGTCAGGCCGTCGACGAACGGGGTGAGGGAGGCCCGGCCGACGTAGGTGCCGTAGCCGTGTCTGATCTCGACGATGTCGAGGGCCTGGAGGGCCTTGAGGGCCTCGCGGACGGAGTTGCGGCTGACGCCGAGGGCCTCCATCAGTTCGGCCTCGGTGGGCAGCGCCGCGCCGGCGGTGAGTCTGCGGTCGAGGATGAGCTGCACGACCTGGCGCTGTATCCGGCTGGTCCTGGGCTCCTCGGACATGCGCCGCATCGTACGCGCCCCGGACGTCCCACGTCCCACCTCTGGCGGTACCCGGTATCGACCGTCCCTGATAAGCCGTCAACTCACCTCGCGCACAGCGCCATTGGTCCGACCTCTGGCAGATACGCCATTCGTGTGCGATCCCTTGACCGCCCCCACGACCCCTCCTATGGTCGCGCTGACCGCAGGACGTAGGACGTCGTATCTCCTCAGCTCGCCCCCTCGTTTCCTTTCCAGACCTCTCGCTGGAGGACCCCGTGCGCGACGTGACCCACGACGTGCCGGCGCTGCACCGCCGGTCGTTCCTGAAGTACACCGGCGCGCTGGGCGCGGCCGCCGCCGTCTCCGCGTCGCTGTCGGCCTGTTCGTCCGGGCCCGAGTCCACGAACGACACCGGGGACGGCGGCAGCGGGGCGAACCGGACGCTCACGGCGGTGATCGGCTACGGCAACGACGGCAGCTGGGACCCCACCCAGACGGCGTCGGCGTTCTGCATGGCCGCCAACAACCACATCTACGAGGGGCTGCTGGACACGGACCCGATCTCCCGGGAGCCGTACGCGGCCCTGGCGACCGAGGTGCCCAAGGACCCGGACGCCACGTCCTGGACGTTCACGCTGCGGGACGGTGCCACGTTCCACGACGGCAAGCCCGTGACCGCCGACGACGTGGTCTTCGTCTTCGACCGGATCCTCGACCCGGACACCCAGACCCTCGCCAAGGGCTTCTTCGCGAGCTGGCTGAAGGAGGTCCGGAAGATCGACGCGCGGAACGTCGAGCTGGTGCTCAAGTTCCCGTTCCCGGACGGGCTCTCCCGGCTGACGCTCGCCAAGATCATGCCGAAGCACGTGTTCTCCCGGCCGGGCGCCTGGGACGAGGCCATCAAGGGCAAGGCGATCGGCTCGGGCCCGTACCGGCAGACCGCGCACCACCCGAAGTCGAACACCACCTTCGAGGCGTTCGCCGGCTACAACGGCCCGCGCAGGCCCGCCTTCGCGAAGATGAACTGGCTGACCATCGTGGACGCGGCGCCCCGCGTCGCGAAGATCTCCGGGTCGAGCGCGGGCGCGCAGATCGCGGACAACATCCCCTACGCCAACATCGGCCAGCTGGAGGGCAGCGGGCTGACGGTCGCCGGCGGGGCCGGGATGAACAACCTGTTCCTGATGTTCAACACGCAGCACAAGCCGTTCGACGACGTGCGCGTGCGCCAGGCCCTGCACTACGCCATCGACACCGAGAAGATGGTGGAGGTGGCGCTCAAGGGCCACGGCAAGCCGTCGAGTTCCTTCCTCGACGAGAGCAACCCGTCCTACCGCCGGGCGAAGACCGTCTACGACCACGACCCCGACAAGGCGAAGGCGCTGCTGAAGGAGGCCGGGGTCAAGGGGCTGAGCATCGACATCCTGGCGGTGAACGTGAGCTGGATCGTCGACTGCCTGCCCACCATCAAGGCGTCCTGGGACGCGATCGGCGTGAAGACGACCCTGTCCCCCCAGGAGACCACGGCCGTCTTCACGAAGATGGACCAGAAGCAGGACTACCAGGTCGTGGCCGCCGCCTCGAACCCCAACCAGTTCGGCCTCGACGCCGACCTGATCATGCACTACAACTACGGGCCCGAGAACCTGTGGATGCAGTACACGCGGTGGGCCTCCGACCCGGTCGCCAGGCAGCTCTTCAAGGACATGGACCGGGCCACCCGGGAACCGGACGCCGAGAAGAAGAGGGCGATGGTCCAGGACTACATCGACGTCGTCGCCGAACAGGCCGTGCTCTACCCGGTCGTCCACAACGAGCTGATGACGGCCTGGGACCCGAAGCGGCTCAGCGGCATAAGGGCCCAGCCGTACCCGGGCATCAACCTCCTCCAGGCCAAGTGGGCCTAGCGGGATGACGGCCGTCCTGCGGATCCTGCTCCGCCGTGTCGCCCTGCTCGTGCCGCTGATGCTCGGCATCGTGCTGTTCGTGTTCCTGGTGATGCGGTTCTCGGACGTCGACCCGGCGTCCGCGTTCTTCCAGGGCGCCAACCCGACCCCGCGGCAACTGCACGACTTCCGCGAGGAACACGGCCTGCTCGACCCGCTGCCGGTGCGCTACGCCGCCTTCGTCGCCGACCTGCTGCACGGCGACATGGGCACCAGCGCCCTGACCCGGGCACCGGTGATCGACCAGGTCACCACCGCGCTGCCGCTCACCCTCCAGCTGACCTTCCTGGGCCTCGGCATCGCGGTCGTGCTGTCCCTCGTGGGCGGGGTGACGGCGGCGATCTACCGGGACCGGCTGCCCGACCAGATCATCCGGGTCGTGTCGCTGACCGGGGTCGCCGCGCCCGGCTTCTGGCTGGCCCTGCTGATGATCCAGTACCTGGCGGTCGACCTGGGCTGGTTCCCGACCGGCGGCTACATCAACCCGGCCGACTCCTTCACCGGCTGGCTGAAGACGATGACGCTCCCCGCCCTCGCCCTGTCCCTCCCGGTGGCGGCGCAGCTGACCCGGATCGTGCGGACGGCCGTGGTGGAGGAGCTGGACAAGGACTACGTACGCACGGCGATCGGGAGCGGGCTGCCGCCCCGGGTGGTCGTGGGACGCAACGTGCTGCGGAACGCCCTGATCAACCCGCTCACCGTGCTCGGGCTGCGCGTCGGCTACCTGCTGGGCGGCGCGGTCGTCATCGAGACGATCTTCTCGCTGCCGGGCATGGGCAAGCTGATGATCGACGCCGTGAAGAACGGCGATCCGGCCGTCGTCCAGGGCGTCGTACTGACCACGGCGGCCGGGTTCGTGGTCGTCAACCTCGTCATCGACGTCCTGTACCTGCTGGTCAACCCGCGACTGAGGGATGCGACCACGTGATGACCCGCATGATGACCCGCAAGGGCCTCTCCGAGACGCTGTCCCGGCCCGGTGTGCGGCTGCGCGGCTGGCGCCGGCTGCCGCTGCTGTCGAAGGTCGCCGTCTGCTTCCTGGCGGTCGTCGTCCTGATGGCGCTGCTCGCGCCGCTCCTCGCCCCGCACGACCCGCTCGACCAGCAGCCGCCGGTCGACGGCACCGGGCATCTGTCCGCCGGGCACTGGATGGGCCAGGACAGCCTCGGCCGGGACATCCTGAGCCGGCTGATGTACGGGGCGCGCTGGTCGCTCGCGATCGGGCTCGGCGCGACCGGACTCGCCCTGGTGGCCGGCGCGCTGCTCGGGGCGATCGCCGCGACCTCCCGCAAGGCCGTGGACGAGACGCTGATGCGCTGCCTGGACGTGGTGATGGCGTTCCCGGGCATCGCGCTGGCCGCGGTGCTGGTGGCCGTGTTCGGCGGTGGGATCACGGTGCTGATCTGCGCGATCGCGTTCCTGTTCACGCCGCCGGTGGCGCGGGTCGTCCGGGCCAACGTCCTCGACCAGTACGGCGAGGACTACGTGACGGCGGAACGGGTCATCGGCGCCCGCACCCCGCACATCGTGCTGAAGCACGTCGCGATCAACTGCGCCGCGCCCGTGCTGGTGTTCTGCACGGTCCAGGTCGCCGAGGCGATCGTCTTCGAGGCGTCGCTGTCCTTCATCGGGGCGGGGGTGCGGCCGCCCGACCCGTCCTGGGGCAGTGTCATCGCCGACGGCAAGAACATGGTGCTGACCGGCGGCTGGTGGGCGACCGTGTTCCCCGGGCTGCTGATGCTGGTCACCGTGCTGTCGCTGAACATCCTGTCCGAGGGCGTGTCCGACGCGTGGGCGGCCCCCTCGGCCCGCGAGGTGGACGCACCCGAGGGCGACCGGCTGCAGGAGCCGGAGCCCGGCGGCGGGGAGGTCGTGCGGCTGCCCGGCCTGACGGAGGCGGCCCGGCGGCTGCGGTCCAGGGCCCGGCACGTGCCCCGGGACGGGCAGCCGGTGCTGGCGGTGGAGAACCTCGCCATCGGCTTCGACCGGCGGCACGGCGGCGTGGACATCGTGGACGGCATCAGCTTCGAGGTGCACCCCGGCGAGGTGCTCGGGCTGGTCGGCGAGTCCGGCTGCGGCAAGTCCCTGACCGCGCTGGCGATCATGGGGCTCCAGCCGAAGGAGGCACGCGTCCGCGGCCAGGTCCGCTTCCACCAGCGGGACCTGCTCGCCGAGCCGATGCGCGTCCGCCGCAGGCTCCTCGGCCACGAGATGGCGATGATCTACCAGGACGCCCTGTCGTCGCTGAACCCGGCGATGACGATCCGCGCCCAGCTCAAGCAGGTCGTACGGCGGGGCGGGCGGCGCAGTCCCGCCGAGCTGCTCACCCTGGTCGGTCTCGATCCCGAGCGGACCCTGCGCAGTTACCCGCACGAGCTGTCCGGCGGGCAGCGCCAGCGCGTCCTGATCGCCATGGCCCTGTCCCGCGACCCGAAGCTGATCGTCGCCGACGAGCCGACGACCGCCCTCGACGTCACCGTGCAGGCGCAGGTCATGGAGCTGCTGCTGCGGCTGCACGAGGAGCTGGGCTTCGCCCTGATCCTCGTCTCGCACGACCTGGCGCTGGTCGCGGACGTCACCGACCGGGTGGTGGTGATGTACGGCGGGCAGATCGTGGAGACGGGCGTGACCGCCGATCTGGTGGAGGCCCCCGCCCACCACTACACGCGTGGCCTGCTCGGCAGTGTGCTGTCACTGGAGTCGGGGCAGGAGCGCATGACGCAGATCAAGGGCGTCGTGCCGTCCCCGGCCGACTTCCCGGCGGGCTGCCGGTTCGCCGACCGGTGCCCCCGGGCGAGCGGGGTCTGCCGGACGACGGCCCCGGTGCCGGCCGGTACACCGGCGCACACGGCGGCCTGCCATCACCCGGCCACAGAGCTGGCGACGACGGAGACCGAGGCCGTGTCATGAGCACCCTGGTGGAGCTGTCCGACGCCCACGTCGTCCACAAGGCCCGCAGCGGCGGCCTGTTCACCCGGGACCGGGTGTACGCCCTGACCGGCGCCGACCTGGCCATCGCGCCCGGCGAGACCGTCGGCGTGGTCGGCGAGTCGGGCTGCGGCAAGTCGACGCTGGCGAAGGTGCTGGTGGGGGTGGAGCGGCCGACCCGGGGGACGGTGTCCTTCCGGGGCCGGGACCTGTGGGCGATGCCGGCCGGCGAGCGCCGGAAGGCCGTCGGCAGCAGCACCGGCATGATCTTCCAGGACCCGTCGACGGCCCTGAACCGCCGCCTGACCGTCCGGCAGATCCTGCGGGACCCGCTGGACGTGCACGACCGGGGCACTCGCCCGCAACGCGAGGAGAGGGTCCGGGAGTTGATGTCCCTGGTCGGCCTCCCCCGGGCCCTCGCCGATGCCCTGCCGGGCCAGTTGTCCGGCGGGCAGCGGCAGCGCGTCGCGATCGCCCGGGCCCTGGCGCTGGAACCGGACCTGGTCGTGGCCGACGAGCCGACGAGCGCCCTGGACGTGTCGGTGCGGGCCCAGATCCTCAACCTGCTGCTGGATCTGAAGGAACGCCTCGGTCTGGCCCTGGTGTTCGTCTCGCACGACATCCAGACGGTACGGCGGATGAGCGACCGGGTGATCACGATGTACCTGGGCCGGATCGTGGAGGAGTGCCCGGCCGCCCTGGTCACCGACCGGGCCCGGCACCCGTACACCCGCGCCCTGTTCTCCGCCACGCCCGGACTGCTCGACCCGATCGACCCGATCCCGCTGACCGGTCCGGTCCCGTCGGCGACGCGCCCGCCGAGCGGCTGCCCGTTCCGCACCCGCTGCTGGAAGGCCGACGGGACCTGCGCGGAGGAGATGCCGGGCTTCTCCGCCGCGTCGGCCCCCGCACACCGCTTCCGCTGCCACCATCCTGTCCAGGAGGACGAGTCGACCCGCGACCTCGTCCACCGACACGACGCGATGGAGGCTCCATGACTCTCACCCCGCTGACCGGTGTCATCCCGCCCGTCTGCACGCCCCTGACACCGGACCGCGAGGTGGACGTCCCCTCGCTGCTGAGGCTGGTCGACCATCTGGTGGCCGGCGGGGTGCACGGGCTGTTCGTCCTCGGCTCGACCTCGGAGGCGGCCTACCTGACGGACGCACAGCGCAGGCTGGTGGTCGAGTCGGTCACGGGGCACGTGGGCGGGCGGCTGCCGGTGCTGGCCGGGGCGATCGACATGACCACGCCCCGGGTCCTGGACCACGTGGCGGCGGTGACCTCGGCGGGCGCGGACGCGGTCGTCGTCACCGCCCCCTTCTACGCCCGCACCCACCCGGCGGAGATCGCCCGCCACTACCGGGCGGTCGCCGCCGCGAGCCCCGTCCCCGTCATCGCCTACGACCTCCCCGTCGCCGTCCACACCAAGCTGCCCGCCGACGTGGTGCTGGAGCTGGCCGCCGACGGCGTCCTGGCCGGGCTCAAGGACTCCAGCGGCGACCTGGCCGCCTTCCGCCGGGTCGTCACCGGGGCCCGGGACCACCAGGGCATCACCGGCTTCAGCGTGCTGACCGGCTCCGAGCTGATCGTCGACGCGGCCCTGGCGATCGGCGCGGACGGCACGGTGCCCGGCCTCGGCAACGTCGACCCGCACGGCTACGTCCGCCTGGACCGCCTGTGCCGTGACGGGGACTGGGAGGGGGCCCGCGCCGAACAGGAACGCCTGTGCGCCCTGTTCGGCATGGTGACCGTCGGCGACCCGGCCCGCATGGGCCCGAACTCCTCGGCGATCGGCGCCTTCAAGGCCGCGCTGCACCTGCGGGGCGTGATCGACTGCCCGGTCACGGCCGAGCCGCAGGTGCCGCTGTCGCCGGACGAGGTGGAGCGGGTCGGGAAACACCTGGCCGCGGCCGGGCTGCTCTAGAACGCGTCCACCGGGAGGCGACGGAACTCGATCGTCTCGTAGGTGCCCCGGACGCCCGTCTCGTAGAGGATCCCCACCGTCTTCCGGCCGAGCGGCACGAGGTCGGAGTAGGCGGCGGGCTGTTCGGAGAGTGTCAGCGCCTTGGTGAAGGTGGCGCCGCCGTCCGTGCTGCGCCAGACGGCCATCGCCCGGCGTGCGGTGGGTACGGACGGGCCGGAGAACAGCAACGGGGCGCGGCGGCCGCGGAGTTGCAGCACGCTGCCCTGGACGACGGGGACGTCGTTCAGGGTGGGCTGGACGGTGTACGGGCGGTCCAGGGACTCCCCGCCGTCGCCGGAGTGGCTGTCGAGGCGGTTGCCGGTGCTCGTGCCGTGCTGGTCCCGGGCGTTGAAGTAGACGCGGCCGTCGGGGAGTTGGGCGGCGGTGGACTCGTTGGCGTTGGCCGCGCCGTCGTAGGAGTCGTCGACGAAGCCGGGCCGCCAGGTCCTGCCCCCGTCGTCGCTGAGGAGGGCGTGGGCGCCGTAGTGGCGGGGCTCCTGGCCGGTGTCCGGGGAGCCGGGCGGCGGGGACGCCGAGTGGTTGGCGGGGACGACCAGGCGGCCGGCGTGGGGGCCCCGGGTGAGGGCGATCGCGTGGCCGGGGCCGGTCGCGTACCAGCGCCAGGTCGGGTGCTTGACCTGCGCGGTGATCTCGCGGGGCGGGGTGAAGTGCCGGCCGTCGTCCCGGCCGCGCTGCACGAACACGCGGCGGCTCTGCTCGGGCGTGACCTCGCCGCGCATGATCTGGGCCTCCGTCACCTTCCCGCTGTTGTAGGAGGTGAGGAGCACGACGGCGCCGGTGCGCGGGTCGACGACGGGTGCCGGGTTGCCCCGGGTGTCCCCGTCCCCGGCCGCGACGACCGTGAGCGGGCCCCAGGTGCAGCCGCCGTCCGGGGAGCGTCTGAGGACGACATCGATGTCTCCGGTGTCGCCGGCGCCGCCGCGTCTGCCCTCGGCGAAGGCGAGGACGGTGCCCCGGGGCGTGGTGACGGTGGCGGGGATGCGGTAGGTGTCGTAGCCGCCCTCGCCCGAGACGTACGGGACGGAGGACGTGCAGCCGGGCGTGGCCGAGACGGTGGCGGCGCCCGCGGTGAGGGGGGTGAGGAGGACCGTGGTGACCAGGAGGGTGCGGCTGAGGAGTCTCATCCCTCAGAGGCTCCCCGGCGTCACCATCCCCGACTCGTAGGCGACGATGACCAACTGCGCCCGGTCCCGCGCCGACAGCTTGCCCATGAT
Source organism: Streptomyces olindensis (assembly GCF_040645895.1). Taxonomy (NCBI): domain Bacteria; kingdom Bacillati; phylum Actinomycetota; class Actinomycetes; order Kitasatosporales; family Streptomycetaceae; genus Streptomyces; species Streptomyces olindensis. The sequence goes on from NZ_JBEYZD010000019.1 coordinate 74,599, forward strand.
GCGGCTGACGTGGGTCTTCGCAGTCAGCGGGCTCAGGCCCAACGCCTCGGCTATCTCCGTGTTGTTGAGGCCGCGGGCGACCAGCCCGAGCACCTCCCGCTCACGGTCGGACAGGCACTCCGGTCCACCGCTCGCCGGGGCCACGGGGCTGCGCAGGAACCGCTCGATCAGCCGTGCCGTGGGCCCGGGCGACAGCAGGGACTCACCGGCCGCGACCGTGCGGATGGCGTCGAGGAGTTCGGCCGGCCTGGTGTCCTTGACCAGGAAACCGGAGGCACCGGCGCGCAGGGCCTCCACGATGTTCTCGTCGGTGTCGTACGTGGTGAGGACCAGGACCCGCACGCCCGCGAGGTCCTCGTCGGCCGCGATGAGCCGGGTCGCCTCGATGCCGTCCAGGTCGGGCATGCGGATGTCCATCACCACCAGGTCGGCGCGTGTGGCCCGGGCCAGTTCCACGGCCTGCCGGCCGGTGGCGGCCTGGCCGACGACCTCCATGTCCCGGGCCGACTCCACGAGCATCGCGAACGCCTCGCGGACCAGGGTCTGGTCGTCCGCGAGCAGCACCCGTACGGTCATCCGGCCTTCTCCCCCGTCGTGGTCAGCGGCAGGACCGCCGTCACCTCGAACCCGCCCCCGGCGCGCGGTCCGGCGTCGAGTGTGCCACCCACGCTGCGGGCCCGCTCGCGCATTCCCACGAGCCCGAAGCCCGGGGTGCCGCCCGGGGCCGGGCCCGTGCCGCCGTCGCTGACCGTCAGGTGCAGGGCGCCCTGCCGCTCGTCCAGTTCGACGCGGACGGCCGGTTCGGGCCCGGCGTGCCGTACGGCGTTCGTCAGCGCCTCCTGCACGATGCGGTAGGCGGCGGCGCCGACGGCGGGCGGTGCCCGGCGTATCCGCACGGTCTGCTCGACCCGGGCACCGGCGAGCCGCGCGGCCTCCACCAGGTCGGGCAGGCCGTCGAGGCCGGGCAGCGGGCCGCGGGCGTCCGGGGAGCCGTGTTCGCGCAGCACCTCCAGCGTCGTACGGAGTTCGCCGCGGGCGCTGCGGCAGGTCTCCGCGATGTCGTCGAGGGCCTTCGCGACCGTCTCCCGGTCCAGCCGCTCGGGGTCGGCGGACAGCACGTGGGCGGCGACGGAGGTCTGCACGCCGATGAGGGTGATGCTGTGCGCGAGCAGGTCGTGCAGGTCCCGGGCGATCCGCAGCCGCTCCTCGGCGACCCGCCGCCGGGCCTCCTCCTCCCGGGTGCGCTCGGCCCGTTCGGCGCGCTCCACTATCGAGGCGACGTACTGGCGGTAGAAGCGCACGTCGACGCCGCAGAACAGCACGGCGACGACCCAGCCGGACGCCTTCAGCAGTCCCAGCGCCTCCTGCGCGCTGATGGTGAACAGCACGCCCACCGCCATGGTGATGACACCGATGCCGACCAGGACGGTGCGCAGCGGCCGGCCGGTGACGGCGACGGTGTAGAGGGCGACGTAGGCGGCCTGGGTGGCCGCGGTGTGCGGGTAGTCGAGGAAGTGGTAGGGGAACACGCAGGTGATCACGGCGACCAGGACGAGCACCGGACGGCGGCGGCGCCACACCAGCGGCACGTGGGAGACGAGCAGCAGGGCCCAGCCGAGCGCGTCGGGCCTGCGGCCGTCGTCGACCATCAGCGCGAGGACGGCGGAGAAGCCGGCGACGAGGAAGGCGAGGACCGCGTCGTTGCGGAGGGCGTGCGGGGCGGTGAGCGGATCGCGGTTGATCGCGGCCATGATCCGCTCCGCGGGTCGCGACCATGCCGCCGTCGTGGTGGTGGGTGCCTGCACAGGGGTCATCCTCGGCGAGGAAGGCGTCCCTCCGGGAGGGGAGGGACGCCGTCGGTCGGTCAGGGGGCGTCCGCGGCCACGGGTTCGCGCTCCTGCGGCGGGGCCGCCCGCTCCGGCGCGCGGGAGAGCCTGCCCGGCCACCACATCCGCCGCTTGAGCAGCACACTCGCCGTGGTCACCAGGTACGTGCGCACCAGGAAGGTGTCCAGCAGGACCCCCACCGCGATGACGAACCCGAGTTCCACCAGCCCCACCATCGGCAGCGTCGTCAGCACCGCGAACGTCGCCGCGAGCACCACACCCGCGGAGGCGATGACCCCGCCGGTCGTCCGCAGGGCGGTGAGCGCGGCGGCCTCCGGCTCGGCGCCCCGCACGGACTCCTCCCGCATCCGGTGCATCAGGAAGATGCCGTAGTCGACGCCGAGGGCGACCAGGAACACGAAGGACAGCAGCCCGAGCCCGGGATCCGTCCCGGCGAAGCCGAAGACCGGCTCGAAGACCAGCCCTCCGATGCCGAGGGCCGCGCCCCACACCGCGACCACCGCCACCAGCAGCAGCAACGGCGCGACCAGGCTCCGCAACAGCCCGACCAGGATGACGAACACCGCGGCGAGCACCAGCGGCACGATCACCTTCCGGTCGCGAGACTCGCTCGCGGCGAGATCGATCTGCTGGGCACTGGGCCCGCCGACATACGCGCCCTGGGGATCCAGCCCGGCCCGCAGCGCCTCGATGGTGCGGGTCTCGGCCGGTGTCTCCGGCGGCGCGGTGGCGAAGACGGCGATCTCGGTCCAGCCCGCCCCGCTGCGCCCGGGCACCGCCTCGGCGACACCGTCGGTCGCCCGCGCCCGGCCCAGCACCTCGTCCGCGCGGTCGTCGGGCGCCATGACCGTCACGGGCCGGCTGCTGCGCTCGGGATACTCCCGGGCCAGCGTCTGCATGGCGGTGATCGACTCGGGCCGCTCCGTGAAGGAGTCCTCCTGCTTGATGCTGCCGGACAGGTTGAGCGTGCCGAGGGCGAGGGCGCCGAGCAGCGCGGCCCCGCCGACGAGGACGGTCGCGGGCCGGCGCGTCGCCGAGGTGCCCATCGCGGCGAACAGCGACCGCCGGGCCTTGGGCTCGCTGCCGAACGCCGGGATCAGCGGCCAGAACACCCGCCGCCCCAACAGGACGAGGACCGCCGGCAGCAGGGTCGTCATGGCGACCAGCGCGGCGAGCACTCCGACCATGCCGACCGGGCCCATGCCGCTGCTGCTGTTGAGGTCGGCGGCGAGCAGGCACAGCAGTCCGGCCGCGACGGTCCCCGAGGAGGCCAGGATGGCCGGCCCGCAGCCGCGCAGCGCGGTGCGCATGGCGTCGTACGGCCGCTCGTGGCGGCGCAGTTCCTCGCGGTAGCGGGCGATGAGCAGCAGCGCGTAGTCGGTGCCCGCGCCGAGGACGAGCACGGTCATCACGCCGCCGCTCTGCCCGGTGACGGTGACGTCGAACAGTTCGTGCAGTCCGTACCCGGCGGCCATCGCCGTGGCGGCGGCGACGCCCGCGACGGCGAGCGGGACGAGCCACAGGAAGGGGCTGCGGTAGATGAGGACGAGCAGCACGGTGACGACGCCGAGGGTGGCGAGCAGCAGCGTGGCGTCGAGCGTCCCGAACACCTTGTTCATGTCGGTGTTGAGCGCCCCGGGCCCGCCGACCTCGACGCTCATCCCGCCGCCGCCCTCGGCGATGTCCCGCACCCCGTCGACGAAGGCGTCCCGGGCCTCCTCGTCCTGGCCCGGCTGGGTGCTGGTGACGGGGTACATCAGGGTGGAGCCGTCCTCGGACGGGACGCCCCGCGGCTCTCCCGTCAGGTCGTAGGCACCGCTCACCTCGGTGATCTGCTGCTCGGCGGTGCGCCGGTCGGTGTCGGTGAGTCCGCTGGCCCGGTGGTAGACGAGCACCAGGTCGGTCGACTCGCCTCCCGGCAACTCGTCCTGGATCCGCGCCACCTGCGTGGAGTCGGCGCTGTCGGGCAGGTAGTCGACCGCGCGGTTCTGCTGGATGTCGGCGAACTTCCCGGCGAGCGGCCCGAGCAGCACGAGCGCGGCGAGCCACAGCCCGACCACCGCCCAGGGCACGGCCCGCCGTCGCCGTGCGGATGTCCTTGCGTCCCCCATCTGCCGAGCTCCCTCCGGTCCGGTTGTCTGGAACGGACTCCAGACTCCCGGCGCGCGAGGGCCGGTTCGTCGGGCGGGAGGGCGAGTTGGCGGCTACTGCCGGGGGCGGTTCGCGGCGCGCTTTACTCCCGGGGGAGTATGCGGGCCGCCGCTCCACGACGCGTACGGGCCGCCGCCCTACGACGGTGTCCGGGCCGCCGCCGCGAGCACGCGTGTCACGTCGTCGGAGCAGATCGTGAGCGCCGCCCCCACGGTCGCGAGGACGTCCCGCTCGGCCGGCGTGTACGGCCCGTCCGCGAGGGCGATGCGCGCGCCCTGCAGCAGGATCGATTCGCGGCCGACGCCGGCGAGGTGCGGGGCGAGCGGATCCAGCGCCTCGTGGAGCTCTATGGCCAGCCCGGCACCGCACGGTTCGCCGGTGATGCGGCCGGTGTCCGCCTCCAGCGCCTCGACGAGGGCGGCCAGCTGCTCCTCCGTGCAGTCGTCGAAGCCGGCCGCGCGCACGGCGAGCACGGCGGACTCCAGCGCCGTACGGGATCCGGCGCCGCCCGCGGCCAGTACCGCGAGCGCGACGGTGTGCACGGCGTCGCGGAGCATCGCGGAGAACCGGGTGGTGGTCGGGTGGTCGAGGACGTCCGTGCCGAAGTGGCGGCGGCACGCGGCGCACTCCACGACCGGGCCGGTCTCGCCGCGCGGCAGCACGGGCACGCCGAGCAGGGTGAAGCGGCGTTGTCCGGTCAGCCGCTGGTAGTTCCGGTCGCCGCCGCAGCCGGGGCAGAAGAACTCCCCGTCGCCGGCGGCCGTCCACGCGGTACGGGTGCCCAGGATGCGCGAAAGCCTGGCGGCACGGCCGTTTGGTCCCCGTCCTGGCAGCACGTCGCACCTCCGTCACGCCGCACGGCAGCGTCGCCGCGCTTGCGTGATGTTAGCCACATCTGTGAGGAGGAGTCAGCACCCCGGAGGAGACCTTTCCGTGACCCTCACAGGGATTGGCCGGTATGTGACGGGGCTCCGCCCGCCGGACATCGGCGGACGGAGCCCTCAAATCGCCTCCAGGGCTGGTCAGCGCGTCGCGCGGTTGACGGCCGAGACGACGGCCTTCAGCGAGGCGCGCGTCGTGTTCGCGTCGATTCCGATCCCCCACAGGACCTTGTCGTCGATCGCGCATTCGATGTAGGAGGCGGCCTGCGCGGAGGCGCCCTCGCTCATCGTGTGCTCCTGGTAGTCCAGCAGGCGTACGTCGATGCCGATGGACTGCAGCGCGTCGAAGAAGGCGGAGATCGGGCCGTTGCCGGAACCGGTGAGGACGGTGTCCTGGCCGTCGACCGTGGCCTCCACCTTCAGCGTGTCCACACCGTCGGTGTCGGTCGTCGACTGGTTGTTCTTGACCTGGATCCGGCCCCAGGGGTTGTCGGGGTTCGGCAGGTACTCGTCCTGGAAGACGGCCCAGATGTCCTTCGGCGTGACCTCGCCGCCCTCGGCGTCCGTCTTCGCCTGGATCAGCTTGGAGAACTCGATCTGCATCCGGCGGGGCAGGTCCAGCTTGTGGTCGTTCTTCAGGACGTAGGCGATACCGCCCTTGCCGGACTGCGAGTTGACCCGGATGACCGCCTCGTAGGAGCGGCCGACGTCCTTGGGGTCGATGGGCAGGTAGGGCACGGCCCACTCGATGTCGTCGACGGTCTTGCCCTGCGCCTCGGCGTCGGCCTCCATGGCGTCGAAGCCCTTCTTGATGGCGTCCTGGTGGGAGCCGGAGAAGGACGTGTAGACCAGGTCGCCCACGTACGGGTGGCGCGGGTGGACCTCCATCTGGTTGCAGTACTCCCACGTGCGACGGATCTCGTCGATGTCGGAGAAGTCGATCTGCGGGTCGACGCCCTGGGAGAAGAGGTTCATGCCCAGGGTGACCAGGTCGACGTTGCCGGTGCGCTCGCCCTGGCCGAACAGGCAGCCCTCGACGCGGTCGGCGCCGGCCATCAGCGCCAGCTCGGCGGCGGCGACGGCGGTGCCGCGGTCGTTGTGCGGGTGGATCGACAGGCAGACGTGCTCGCGGCGGGAGAGGTTGCGGCCCATCCACTCGAAGCGGTCGGCGTGGGTGGAGGGCGTGGAGCGCTCGACGGTGGCGGGCAGGTTGAGGATGATCTCGCGGCCCGGGCCGGGCTGCCAGACGTCCATGACCGCCTCGCAGACCTCCAGCGCGAAGTCCAGCTCGGTGTCGGTGAAGATCTCGGGGCTGTACTGGTAACCGAACTCGGTCTCGGGGCCCAGCAGCTTCTCGGCGTACTCCATGACCAGGCGCGTGCCGTCGACGGCGATCTGCTTGATGTCGTCCTTGGAGCCGCGGAAGACGACCCGGCGGAAGACCGGCGCGGTGGCGTTGTACAGGTGGACCGTCGCCCGCTTGGCGCCCTTCAGGGACTCCACCGTGCGCTCGATCAGGTCCTCGCGGGCCTGGGTCAGGACGGAGATGGTGACGTCGTCGGGGATGGCCCCCGGCTCCTCGATGATCGACCGTACGAAGTCGAAGTCCGTCTGGCCGGAGGCCGGGAAGCCGACCTCGATCTCCTTGTAGCCCATCTTGACCAGCAGGTCGAACATCGCGCGCTTGCGGGCGGGCGACATGGGGTCGATCAGGGCCTGGTTGCCGTCGCGCAGGTCGGTGGAGAGCCAGCGGGGGGCGGTGGTGATGCGCTGCTCCGGCCAGGTGCGGTCCGGGATGTCGACCTGCTCGTAGCGGCCGTACTTGTGGATCGGCATGGAACTGGGCTGCTGGCGGTTCGCCATGATGCTTAGGGCTCCTCAGAGGGTGTCCGGAAGGACGGCCGACGACGCAGCACCAAGCTCCGCGGGGAGGGAGTCGGCCTCGACTACAGGCCCTCGCCGCGGCAGCTAAGGAGAAGCAGCCCGAAACGCATGATGCGCAGCATGCTAGCCGAGCCTCTTCCCTGCGCGTGGGGTCGTATCAGTATGCGGGACCCGACACCCAAACGGGACAAAAAGTGCGCTATACCACTTCGCCATAGCACTCACCACGGAGCGTGAAGTCCGTTGTCCCGGTATTTCACCAATCATGGTGGCGACTAGTGACAGTTTCGTCACGCAGTGCAAGGGTGCCGGGCATGACGACTCACGGGGGCTTCGAGCCCGTCTTCTGCACCATCGTTCCGCCTCATGTCCTCGACAAGCTCGCCCAGGCCGACGACCCGGTGCTCGCCGGCCCGGCCCGCCGCACCCTGCAGCGCGACGCCTACGAGCGCACCCAGCGCCGCCTCACCACGGTCATCGGCGCGACGGCCGTCGCCTCGGTCGCCGACGGCAAACCGCAGCGCACCGTCCACGACGCCCGGCACGGCACCGACCTGCCCGGCCACAAGGTCCGCGGCGAGGGCGACGCCCCCGGCAAGGACGCCACCGTCAACCGCGCCTACGCGGGCCTCGGCGCCACCTTCGAGCTGTTCCTGAAGGCGTACGGGCGCGACTCGATCGACGGGAACGGCCTGCCGCTGGACGCGACCGTGCACTACGACCGCGACTACAACAACGCCTTCTGGAACGGCGAGCAGATGGTCTTCGGCGACGGGGACGGCGAGATCTTCCTCGACTTCACCATCCCGATCGACGTCATCGGCCACGAACTCGCCCACGGCGTCACGCAGTACACGGCCAACCTCACCTACTTCGGGCAGTCCGGCGCGCTCAACGAGTCCCTGTCGGACGTCTTCGGCGCGCTGATCAAGCAGTACACGCTGGGCCAGACCGCCGCCGAGGCCGACTGGCTGATCGGCGCCGGGCTGCTCGCCCCGCGGGTGACGGGCGTGGCGCTGCGCTCCATGAAGGAGCCGGGCACGGCGTACGACGACGACGTGCTCGGCAAGGACCCGCAGCCGGCGACGATGGACGACTTCGTGCGGACCAGCCGCGACAACGGCGGTGTTCACATCAACTCCGGCATCCCGAACCACGCCTTCCACCTCGCGGCCACGGCCCTCGGCGGCCACGCCTGGGAGCGGGCCGGACAGGTCTGGTACGACGTGCTGACCGGCGGCGAGCTGAGGCAGGACGCGATGTTCGTCGACTTCGCCACGCTCACCGTCAAGGCCGCCCGGGAGCGCTTCGGCGACGGGGAGGAGCTCGACGCCGTGTCGAAGGCCTGGGAACAGGTCGGGGTGCGGACCCTGTAGTTCCGTACTAGACAGGTGCCATGCGGATTCAGGTGAGGCGCACGGGCGGGTTCGCGGGCATCGAGCGGCACGCCGAGGTGGACACCTCGGGCCGGTCCGATGCCCCCGAGTGGCACGCCCTGGCCGAGCGGGCCGTCGCCGCCGGCCGGAACACGCCGCCGGTGGGGGTCCCGGACGGCTTCAGCTACCAGATCACCGTGGACGGGAGGACGGTGTACGCGGCCGACCCGCGGCTGACGGACGAGCAGCGCAGGCTGATCTCGCGTGTCCTGAAGGAGGGGGCGTAACGGCCGGTTCCCGTCCGGCCGTTGACTTCCGTTACCCCCGGTACGGATGATCCAGCGCATGGCGACTGACGCAGGCAACCCGATCCCCCGCTTCCCGGCCGGTTTCCTCTGGGGCGTGTCGACCTCGGCGCACCAGATCGAGGGCGCGGCGGACGAGCGCGAGCCGTCCGTGTGGGACGCCTTCACGGCCGAGCCGGGGCGGATCAAGGACGGCTCGACGGCGGCGGTGGCCTGCGACCACTACCACCGCCACCGCGAGGACGTGGCGCTCCTGGCCGGCCTGGGCGTGAACGCGTACCGCTTCTCGGTCTCCTGGCCGAGGGTGCGCTCCGGCAAGGGCCTGGACTTCTACGACCGGCTGGTGGACGACCTGTGCGCGGCGGGCGTCCGCCCGGTGCCGACCCTGTTCCACTGGGACCTGCCGGTCGGCCTGGACTGGCTGGACCGGGACACGGCGGCGCGCTTCGCCGAGTACGTCACACAGGTCGCCGACCGCCTGGGCGACCGCGTGACCAAGTGGATCACCCTCAACGAACCCGCCGAGCACACCCTGCTGGGCCACGCCCTGGGCGTGCACGCGCCGGGCCGTAAACTGCTGTTCGACGCGCTGCCGGTCGCCCACCACCAGCTGCTCGCCCACGGCCTGGCCGTTCGGGCCCTGCGTGCCTCGGGCGCCGCGGACATCGGCATCGCCAACTCGCACGGGCCGACCTGGGCGGCGTCCACCGAGGCGGCGGACGTGGAGGCGGCCGACTTCTACGACGTGCTGCTGAACCGCCTGTTCGCCGACCCGCTGCTGCTGGGCCGGTACCCGGACGGCATCGGCGAGCTGATGCCCGGGGACGTCGAGGCCGACCTGAAGGTGATCGCCGAGCCGCTCGACTGGTACGGCGTCAACTACTACGCCCCGACCCGGGTGGGCGCCCCGCAGGGCGCGGAGATCGAGTTCGGCGGGGTCACGATGCCCGCCGAACTGCCCTTCTCGGTGCGTGAGATCGAGGGCCATCCGGTCACCGACTTCGGCTGGCCGGTCGCGCCGGAGGGCCTCACGGAACTCCTCACCGCCTTCCACGACCGGTACGGCGACCGCCTCCCGCCCGTCGTCATCACCGAGAACGGCTGCTCCTACCCGGGCGTCGACGACCGGGAGCGCATCGCCTACCTCGACGGGCACATCCGGGCCCTGCACCGGGCGCTGGCGGCGGGCGTCGACGTGCGCGGCTACTTCGTGTGGTCCCTGCTCGACAACTTCGAGTGGGCGGAGGGCTACGCACGCCGCTTCGGCCTGGTCCACGTCGACTTCGAGACCCAGGAGCGGACCCCGAAGGCCTCCTACCGCTGGTACCGGGAGCTGCTGAGGGCGCAGGGCCCTACGGCTTGATGCCGACCCCGGTCCACAGGCTGACCTCGGCGTCCGTCGGGGCCTCGCCCTCGGTGGCGTCGGGCCGCCAGCGGTGGCCGACGGCGATGCCCGGGTCGAGCAGCTCCAGACCGTCGAAGAAGCGGGCGACGTCCTGCCGGGAGCGGAACTGCACCGGCGTCCCGGCCGTGGTGTAGATGTCGGTGACCTTCTGCCAGGTGACGGCGTCGAAGTCGGGCGTGCAGTGGCTCAGCGCCAGGGCGCTGCCCGAGGGCAGGGCGTCCAGCAGGCGGCGCACGATGCCGTAGGGGTCCTGGGCGTCGGTGACGAAGTGCATCAGGGCGTTGAGGGACAGCGCCACCGGCCGGCCGAGGTCCAGGACCTCGGCCAGCTCGGGCGCGCTCAGCAGCGACCCGGGGTCGTTGACGTCCGCCTCTATGTACGTCGTGCGGCCCTCCGCCGAGCTGCGCATCAGGCGCTCGGCGTACTTGAGGACGAGCGGGTCGTTGTCGGCGTAGACGACCCGGGCGTCGGGGACCACGGACTGGGCGACCTGGTGGAGGTTGGGCTCGGTGGGGATGCCGGTGCCGATGTCCAGCCACTGCCGGATGCCGTGCTCCCGGGCCAGGACCCGGGTGGCGCGGTGCATGAAGGCCCGGTTCTCGCGGGCGCACACGAAGATGGCGGGGTAGGCCTCGGCGACCCGCTCGGCCGCCTGCTTGTCGACGTCGAAGTGGTCCTTGCCGCCGAGGTAGTAGTCGTACATGCGGGCGGAGTGCGGCCTGCTGGTGTCGATGTCCCGCGCGGCCTGCGAGTGGGTCATGGGGGGTGCCTCTCGGTGGGGGGTGGTGGTGCGCCGGCGGTGCCGGGCGGGGGCGGCCCGGTCGGTTCCGTCGGTGGTCACGTGCGTGCGGCGAATCCGGTTCAGCGGGCCGTCAGATGGTCGGCGAGGCCCTGCTTGACCCCCGCGACGAACGCGGTGATCTCCTCGGGCGTGTAGATCAGGGCGGGGCCGGCCGGGTCCGCCGACTGGCGCACCGCCACGCGGCCGTCGGCGAGCTGCTTGGTCTCCACGCACTGGCCCCCGTTGGGGCCGCTCCACGGACGTTCCCAGCCCTGTTCCCCGAGGTCCGACGCGGGCATCCCGTTGTAGACGGTGCCCTCGGCGATGGTCATGAGTACTCCTTCCGCATGCGGTTCAACAGCGCTCTGCTGTCCGCGGACGAGGTCTTCAGCGACAGCCGGTTGTGCGCCTCCAGATGGGCCACGACGTCGGCGCGCTGGTCCAGGTAGACGGAGGCGGAGAGGATCTCGCTGTAGACGATGTCGGGCAGCTCCCGCTCCTCGAACCGGAAGTAGGTGAAGGGCGCGCACGCCCCGACGTGGGCGCCGGCGGAGAACGGCACGATGTCGACGCTGACGTGTGCCAGCTCGGACACCTCCAGCAGCCGGTCGATCTGCTCCCGCATCACCTCGGGGCCGCCCACCACGCGGTGCAGCACGGCCTCCTCCATCACCACCCACAGCGTGGGCGCGTCCGGTCTGGTGAGCAGGCTCTGGCGGCGCAGCCGCAGCTCCACGCGCCGGTCGAGGTCGTCCTCGCTGTCGTTGGGGAAGCCGCCGCGCAGCACGGCGCGCGCGTAACCGGGGGTCTGGAGGAGGCCGGTGACGTACTGCGGCTCGTAGGTGCGCAGGGTTCTTGCGCCGGTCTCCAGGCTGACGTAGGCGGTGAACCAGGACGGCATCACGTCCCGGTAGGGATGCCACCAGCCGGGCTCGTTGGCCCGCTCGGCCAGGGCGACGAACTCGTCGATCTCCTGTCGGCCCGCGCCGTAGGTCTCCAGCAGCTTCTCGACGTAGAGGATCTTCAGGCCGACCTCGGCCTTCTCCAGTCGGCGGATGGTCAGCGGTGTGACGCGCAGGGCCTTGGCCGCGTCGTCCAGGGACAGGCCCGCGGCCTGGCGGGCCTCCTGGAGCCGGCGCCCGAGGATCATGCGGAGGACGGTGGGGGCGCCGGTGCCTGATCGCGCGTCGTTCACGCACTGCCTCCCTGAGGGGTCGTCACCGGCATGGGGGTGAGAAGGAGTTGATCGTGCCACCGGGCACCGAGGCGGGGCCGGCGCGGGGCGATACCGTCCTTCTGAAATTATCAGGGAGATGGTTGCAGCGTGAACTGCACTGCGCGCATAGTTGCTTCTGTGACCAGGAGCCGGAACTGCGAACTCCCCCCTGCCGGTTGGTCCGTTGTCCGCTCGCCCCTTCCATGACTGCGCCCATCCCCCACGGAAGGCGAACCGCCGTGTCCCCCCACACGACTTCCCATCCCCGGTTCCTGGACGCGGTGCGCCCGGGCCGCACCCACTGGCTGGAGCTGCCGCCGCACCGGGCCAGTGTCAGAGCCGCCCGTCATGCCACGCGTGCGCGGCTGGCCGCGTGGCAGGTGCCCGACGAGGTGTGCGCGAACGCCGAGCTGCTCGTGTCCGAGCTGGTGACCAACGCCGTGCTGCACACGCTCAGCGAGCGGATCCTGTGCGGTGTGCGGCTGCAGCCGGAGGAGTGCTTCCGGCTGGAGGTCCACGACGGCGACCTCACGGGCCGCGGCATCCCCGAACGCTGCCCCGACCTGGACGACGAGGGCGGCCGCGGCCTGCTCCTGGTCCGGGAGATAGCCGACAGCTGGGGCATCACCCGCTCGCCCCTCACCGGCGGAAACGCCGTGTGGGCGAGCCTGGCGACGGCGTTATAGCGCGCCCGGGAAGGCCTCAGAACCCCAGCTTGCGCAACTGCCTCGGATCCCGCTGCCAGTCCTTGGCGACCTTGACGTGCAGATCCAGGAAGACCGGCGTTCCCAGCAGTGCCTCGATCTGTTTGCGGGACTTGATGCCGACCTCCTTCAGGCGCTTGCCCTTGGGGCCGATGATGATGCCCTTCTGGCTGGGGCGCTCGATGTAGACGAAGGCGTGGATGTCGAGGAGGGGCTTGCCGGCGGGGCGGCCCTCGCGCGGGAGCATCTCCTCGACCACGACCGCGATGGAGTGCGGCAGCTCGTCGCGGACGCCCTCCAGCGCGGCCTCGCGGATCAGCTCCGCGATCATGACCTGCTCGGGCTCGTCGGTGAGCTCGCCGTCGGGGTAGAGCGCCGGGCCCTCCGGCAGCAGCGGGACGATCAGGTCGGCCAGCAGCCCCACCTGCTTGTCGCCGACCGCCGACACCGGGACGATCTCCGCCCACTCGAAGCCGAGCTCCTTGCCCAGCTGGTCGATGGCGATGAGCTGCTCGGCGAGCGTCTTGCCGTCCACCAGGTCGGTCTTCGTCACGATCGCGATCTTCGGCGTCTTCTTGATGGACGCCAGTTCCTTCGCGATGAAGCGGTCGCCGGGGCCGAGCTTCTCGTTCGCCGGCAGGCAGAAGCCGATCACGTCCACCTCGGCCCACGTCGTGCGCACGACGTCGTTGAGCCGCTCGCCCAGCAGCGTGCGCGGCTTGTGCAGCCCCGGGGTGTCGACCAGGATCAGCTGCGCGTCCGGGCGGTGCACGATGCCCCGCACGGTGTGCCGCGTCGTCTGCGGCTGGTTCGCCGTGATCGCCACCTTCTGGCCGACCAGAGCGTTCGTGAGGGTGGACTTGCCCGCGTTGGGGCGGCCCACGAAGCAGGCGAAGCCGGCCCTGTGGACGACTCCGGCAGGCTCTTCGGATGACTGGGTACGGACGCTCATGCCGCCCATTCTCCCTGATCCACGAAGCCGCCCCGCACCGGACGTGCGCGGTGAGCTTCCCGAAACCCTCACGCAACGAAACGTCACGGAAACACACCCGTACGCAACCGGAAACGCACGCCGGTGACCCTCTGACGAGCCCCCGGAGCCCCCACCCGTTGGAGACACCGTGCCCCTGGCCGCCGCAAGCGCCGACACCGGCGACACCGCCTGGCTGCTCGCCGCCACCGCCCTCGTCCTGCTGATGACCCCGGGCCTGGCCCTGTTCTACGGCGGCATGGTCCGCACGAAGAGCGTGCTCAACATGCTGATGATGAGCTTCGTGTCGATCGCCCTGGTGACGGTGGTGTGGCTGGCGGCCGGCTACTCGCTCGCCTTCGGCGAGGACGCCGCCGGAGGGCTCATCGGCGGCCTCGACCACGTGGGCCTGAGCGGCCTCGGGCCGGACAGCGTCCACGGCACGGTCCCGGCCCTCCTCTTCGCCACCTTCCAGCTCACCTTCGCGATCATCACGGCCGCCCTGGTCAGCGGCGCGGTCGCCGACCGGGCGAAGTTCGGGGCATGGCTGGTGTTCGTGCCCGTGTGGGCGCTGCTCGTATACGTTCCGGTCGCGCACTGGGTGTGGGGCCCGGGTGGCTGGATCCTGGAGCGGCTCGGCGCGCTCGACTTCGCCGGCGGACTGCCCGTGGAGATCGTCTCCGGCGCCTCGGGGCTCGCGCTGTGCCTGGTCCTGGGCCCGCGCCTGGGCTTCAGGAAGGACGCCATGCGCCCGCACAACCTGCCCATGGTGATGCTCGGCGCCGGCCTGCTCTGGTTCGGCTGGTTCGGCTTCAACGCCGGCTCCGCCCTCGGCGCGAACGGCCTCGCGGCCGCCGCGTTCCTCAACACCCTCGCCGCGGGCTGCACCGGCCTGCTCGGCTGGCTCTTCGTCGAGCAGAAGCGCGACGGCCACCCCACGACCCTGGGCGCCGCGTCCGGCGCGGTCGCGGGCCTGGTCGCCATCACCCCGTCCTGCGGGTCCGTCTCCCTGCTCGGCGCGCTGGTCATCGGCCTCGCCGCCGGCACGGTCTGCTCGTACGCCGTGGGCTGGAAGTTCAAGCTGAACTACGACGACTCCCTGGACGTCGTCGGCGTCCACCTGGTCGGCGGTGTCATCGGCACGCTCCTCATCGGCGTCTTCGCCGTGGAGTCGATGACCGGCGGCCCCGAGGGCCTCCTCCACGGCGGCGGCCTCGCCCAGCTCGGCAAGCAGCTGGTGGCCGTGGTCGTCGTCGCGGCGTACGCGTTCGGGGTGACGTACGGCATCGGCAGGCTGATCGACGTCACGATGGGGCTGCGCGCGAGCGAGGAGCAGGAGCGGACCGGCCTGGACCTTACGGTGCACGCCGAGACGGCCTACGATCACGGGGTCCTGGGCCACGGCGCCCCGGTCTCCTCCTCCGTCGTCTCCCCCGCCCAGAAGGTCACCCCCCAGGCATGAAGCTCATCACCGCGATCGTCAAGCCGTACCGGCTCGACGAGGTCAAGAACGCCCTTCAGGAACTCGGCGTGCACGGTCTGACCGTCTCCGAGGCCAGCGGCTACGGCCGGCAGCGCGGCCACACCGAGGTGTACCGCGGCGCCGAGTACCAGGTCGACCTGGTGCCGAAGGTGCGGATCGAGGTCGTCGTCGAGGACGCGGACGCCGAGGCCGTCATCGACGCGGTCGTGAAGGCGGCGCACACCGGCAAGATCGGCGACGGCAAGGTCTGGGCGCTGCCCGTGGACACGGTGGTGCGGGTGCGGACGGGCGAGCGCGGCCCCGACGCGCTCTGAACACCGGGGCCGCGTCGCTCTCGTGGCCGAGTCGGATTCTCAGTCGAACACGAACGGGCCCGGTGACTGCGGCCCGGTCGCCGTGCAGGTGATGGTGATGCCGAAGACGGTCATCTTCAGCGAGCCGCCGTAGGCCTCCAGGCTGTCGCCGGAGGCCACGGTGCCGTTGAGGGGGCCGACCTCGACCGGGGCGCCGGCGGCCATCGCCGGGTTCTTCTTGCCGGTGAAGGTGACGCTGCCGCCGCCGGCCTTCACCAGGGTGAGCGTGGACGAGATCGAGTCCGCGCCGAGCGCGATCGGCGCGGTGATCGCGGAGGACTTGACGGTGACGGTGGCGGCGGTGCCGTCCTGGGTGGCCGTGAGCGTGGCGGCGCCGCTGCCGAAGGTGCCGCAGTCGGCGCTGATCGTCGCCGTCTGGGGGGTGACGGCGAGGGCTGCGGGGGCGAAGGCCAGCCCGGTGGCCGCGAGGGCCCCGGCCGCCAGTGCCGCACCTGCTCCTATGCGCTTGCCTCTCATGGAATTCGGTTCCCTTTCGGTGTGGGGGGACCGCTCGGCACGTGGATGCGGACACACTGCCGAGAGCCGAACCTGACGGTCCGTCGGAACTGACGATTCCATTGATGCGCGAGGGGCGGGCGGCGGCAAGGTTGAAATCTGGCCTACTTACCGCCGGTTACACCGAACTTCAGCCGGCGGTCTCCGTGGCACGCACCGTCCCGTCCGGCCCGGCCACCAGTACCGGCGTCCCGGCCCCGCCGAGGTCCCGCACCGCCGCCCGGTCCTCCGCGGTCACGGTCTCCGCCTCGGTCACCACCGCCGCCGCCTCCAGCGAGGCCGCTCCAGAGGCCACCGCCATCGCCACCGCCGTCTGCAGGGCGCTGAGCTTCAGGGACGCGAGGGCCACGGTCCCCGCCACGTACGTACGCCCGGTCTCGTCGCGCACGGCAGCCCCCTCGGGCACGCCGTTGCGGGCCCGGGCGGAACGGGCCAGGGTGACGATCTTGCGGTCCTCGGGGTCAAGCGCGCTGGTGTCGGTCATGAGCCGAGCATACGGAAGCGTCAGGGGCGGTCGAGGCGCAGGCGGTCCGCTCGGGGCAGGCCCGCCACGACCAGGTCGTAGGAGTCCTCGACGAGCTCGCGGACCAGCCGGTCCGGGAGGTCGCCGTCGGCCGTGACCGTGTTCCAGTGGCGCTTGTTCATGTGCCAGCCGGGGACGATCAGGCCGGGGTGCTCCCCGCGGAGCCGGATCGCGTCCTCCGGGTCGCACTTGAGGTTGACCGTCAGGGGCCGCGCGTCGAGGTGCGACAGGGCGAAGAGCTTGCCCCGGACCTTGAAGACCGAGATCTCCGGGCTGAAGGGGAAGTCCTCCACGGCCGCGTTGAAGGACAGGCAGAGGGCGCGCAGCTCCTGGGGCGTCATTCCGGCTTCTCCTTCTCGTCCCGGGAAGGGTCCGCCGGGTCCACCGGCTCCGCCAGCACCGTGACGATCTTGTTGCGGCGCCCGGCCGCGGCCTCCGCGGTCAGGCGCAGCTCCCGGCCGTCGGGGAGGGCGACCACGGACGACGCCCCGGCGATGGGGACCCGGCCCAGCGCCTTCGCGAGCAGGCCGCCGACCGTCTCGACGTCCTCGTCGTCGAACGCGTCCAGGCCGTACAGCTCGCCCAGGTCGCCGATGTCGAGGCGGGCGGTGACCCGGAAGCGGTCCTCGCCGAGGTCCTCCACCGGGGGCAGTTCGCGGTCGTACTCGTCGGTGATCTCGCCGACGATCTCCTCGAGGATGTCCTCGATGGTGACGATGCCGGCCGTGCCGCCGTACTCGTCGATGACGACGGCGACGTGGTTGCGCTCCTTCTGCATCTCGCGCAGCAGGTCGCCGGCGTTCTTGGTGTCGGGCACGAAGAACGCCGGGCGCATCGCCGTGGACACCTGCTCGGACTCGGCGTCGCGGCTGATGTGCGTCTTGCGGACCAGGTCCTTCAGGTACACGATCCCGACGATGTCGTCCTCGCTCTCGCCGGTGACCGGTATGCGGGAGAAGCCGGAGCGCAGGGCGAGGGTGAGGGCCTGGCGGATGGTCTTGAAGCGTTCGATGACCACCAGGTCCGTGCGCGGGACCATGACCTCCCGCACGAGGGTGTCGCCCAGTTCGAAGACGGAGTGCACCATGCGGCGCTCGTCGTCCTCGATGAGGGACTCCTTCTCGGCGAGGTCGACCAGCGCCCGCAGCTCCGCCTCGGAGGCGAAGGGGCCGCGCCGGAAGCCCTTGCCGGGGGTGAGCGCGTTGCCGATGAGGATCAGCAGCGACGGGACGGGGCCCATGATCCGGGCCAGCGGCACCAGCACGTACGCCGAGACCGTCGCCGTGTTCAGCGGGTGCTGGCGGCCGATGGTGCGCGGGGAGACGCCCACGGCGACGTACGACACGAGGACCATGACCGCGATGGCGACCAGGAGGGCCTCGGTCGTGCCGTCGAACTCCTGCAGACAGCCGTACGTGATCAGCGCGGCGGCGGCCATCTCGCAGGCGACGCGGACCAGCAGCGCCACGTTCAGATAGCGGGTCGGGTCGGCGGCGACCTGGGAGAGCTTGGCGCTGCCCCGGCGGCCGGAGCGCACGGCCTCCTCGGCGCGGAAGCTGGAGACGCGCGCGAGGCCCGCCTCCGCGCAGGCGGCGAGCCAGGCGACCACGACCAGGGCGATCGCGCCGAGGGCGAGCTGCGGACTCATGGGCGGCTTACGAGACGGTCGGCGCCGGGGACGGGCCGGTCAGGCCCCGCTCCGCGCGCCAGCCGTCCACGATGGCCGCCTGGAGGCCGAACATCTCCGCCTTCTCGTCCGGTTCCTCGTGGTCGTAGCCCAGCAGGTGCAGCACGCCGTGGACAGTGAGGAGCTGGAGTTCCTCGTCCATGGAGTGCTGCGTCTCCGCTTCCTTGCCCTGCTTCTCGGCGACCTCGGGGCACAGCACGATGTCGCCGAGCAGCCCCTGCGGCGGCTCGTCGTCGTCCTTGGACGGCGGACGCAGCTCGTCCATGGGGAAGGACATGACATCCGTGGGGCCCGGCAGGTCCATCCACTGGATGTGGAGCTGCTCCATGGCGTCGGCGTCCACGACGATCACCGAGAGCTCGGAGAGCGGGTGGATGCGCATCCGCGCGAGTGCGTAGCGGGCGATGTCGAGGATCGCCTGCTCGTCGACCTCGGTGCCGGACTCGTTGTTGACGTCGATCGACATGGTGCTGTGTGTGTCTACTTCCCCTTGTGCCCGGACTTGCCGCGGCTCTTGTGCGCGCCGTTCTGGGTGCCGTGCGTGGTGTCGTACTTCTCGTACGCGTCGACGATACGGCCCACCAGCTTGTGCCGTACGACGTCGTGGGACGAGAGCCGGGAGAAGTGGACGTCCTCGACGCCGTCCAGGATGTCCTGCACCTGGCGCAGACCGGACTTCGTCCCGTCCGGGAGGTCGACCTGCGTCACGTCACCCGTGATCACGATCTTCGAGTCGAAGCCGAGGCGGGTGAGGAACATCTTCATCTGCTCGGGGCTCGTGTTCTGGGCCTCGTCCAGGATGATGAAGGCGTCGTTGAGGGTGCGGCCGCGCATGTAGGCGAGCGGCGCGACCTCGATCGTGCCCGCCGCCATCAGCCGGGGGATGGAGTCCGGGTCGAGCATGTCGTGCAGCGCGTCGTAGAGCGGGCGCAGGTAGGGGTCGATCTTCTCGTAGAGCGTGCCCGGCAGGAAGCCGAGCCGCTCGCCGGCCTCGACCGCCGGGCGGGTCAGGATGATGCGGTTGACCTGCTTGGACTGCAGGGCCTGCACCGCCTTGGCCATCGCCAGGTACGTCTTGCCGGTGCCCGCCGGGCCGATGCCGAAGACGATCGTGTGCTTGTCGATCGCGTCCACGTAGCGCTTCTGGTTGAGCGTCTTGGGGCGGATCGTGCGGCCTCGCGAGGACAGGATGTTCTGCGTGAGCACCTCGGCCGGGGTCTCCTGGCCGTCGCTCTCCCCGTTCTCGCTCGCCTTCAGCATGGCGATCGAGCGTTCCACTGCGTCCTCCGTCATCGGCTGCCCGGTGCGGAGCACCAGCATCATCTCGTCGAACACGCGCGAAATGAGGGCGACGTCCTTCGGGTCGCCGACCGCGCTGATCTCGTTGCCCCGGACGTGGATGTCGGCCGCCGGGAAGGCCTTCTCGATCACGCGCAGGAGGGAGTCGCCGGACCCCAGGACGGTCACCATGGGGTGCTGGGCGGGGACGGTGAACTGCGCTCTCGCCTGCTCCTGCGCGGGGGTGTGAGCTGTGGGTGTCTGAGTCATGGGCCGGCGCTTAAGGCCTGCGGTTCCTCCTCGTCACGGCCGCGTAGCTGAGGGCGGCCTCGCGATTCCCAGGGTACGACGGGGGAGTGACAACGCCGTAGGGGTTTTGGGGGTGGGGTTGGAAACGGAGGTGACAGCCTCCGTTCACCGCCCCCTGGTCGGCCACGAGGTCATGCCGAGCGCCGGAAGCCGATCGTAGGTACAGCACGCCGCAGCGGCCAGGGCCTGACCAACTCCTCCGGCACCAGCCCCGCGAGGAACCCGTACCTCTCCAGCGCCGCCGCCGACTGCCCCTCGACCGACTGCACCCGCCGCCACCACGCCGCGATCTCCGACCACCCCGGCGCCGACAGCGACCCGCCGAACTCCTGCACCGACAGCGCCGCCGTCAGCCCGGCGAAGGCCAGCCGGTCCGCCAGCGGCCAGTCCGCGAGCGTCCCGGTGACGAACCCGGCGACGAACACGTCCCCGGCGCCCGTCGGGTCGAGCGCCTCGACCTCGATGGCCGGCACCTCCGCCGTCTCCCCCGTGCGCCGGTCCACCGCGTACGCCCCGTCCGCCCCGAGGGTGACGACCGCGAGCGGCACGTACTCGGTCAGGGCGTGCGCGGCGGCCCGGGGGCAGTCCGCGCGCGTGTACCGCATGGCCTCCTCGGCGTTCGGCAGGAACGCCTCGCAGTGCCGCAGGTCGGGCAGTGCCGCCAGGTCCCAGGCGCCGGTGTCGTCCCAGCCGACGTCGCCGAAGACGCGGGTGCCCTTGCTCGCGGCCTGGGCGATCCAGGGCGCGCTGACGCCGGGCGCGAGGGAGGCGACGGCGGCGCGGGCGCGGGGCGGGCACTCGGGGGCCGGCTCCTCGGGGGGCGGTTCGTGGCCGTGCGAGACCATCGTGCGCTCCCCCTCGTACGCCATGGAGACGGTCACCGGGGAGTGCCAGCCGGGCACCGTGCGCGACGGGGAGAGGTCGATGCCCTCGCCGTGCTCCAGGGCGTCCCAGCAGTAGTCGCCGTAGTGGTCGTCGCCGAAGGCCGCCGCGAGGGACGTCCTCAGGCCGAGGCGGGCCAGCGCGGTGGCCATGTTGGCGACGCCGCCGGGGCTCGACCCCATCCCGCGGGCCCAGGACTCCGTCCCGCGGACCGGGGCGGAGTCGAGGCCGGTGAAGATGATGTCGAGGAAGACGGTGCCGGTGAGGTAGACGTCCCAGGGCGGGTCGTCCGGCGCGCGCAGCGGGGCGAGGGGATCGACCTGGGTCTGGCGGTGCGATCCCTTTCCGGCCGGGCCCTTTCCGGCCGGGGCGGTGGACGCGATCACGATGCGCTCCCTGACGTGGTGCGGACCAGGCCAGTGTGCACCACATCACCGACAACGTGACGCCGATCACGCCGGACCCACCCGCCCCGTCAGCTCACTCCGGGCTCCGCGCGCCCCCCGCCTCCGAAAGGCGCAGGTCCTACCAGCGCGGCACCGGGGGCGTCACCCACTCGGGGTCGGCGATCCGCATGGCCGCCGCGTCGTCGCGGTCGCGCAGCGCGCCGTCGTCGTCCAGCCACCGCCGGTGCAGTGCGGCCAGCCGCTCGCGGTCGAGCTCGACGCCGAGCCCGGGGGCGTCGGACACCGCCACCCTGCCGCCCTCGAAGGTGAGGCGTTCGGTGAGGACGTCCTCCGACTGCCAGGGGTAGTGGGAGTCGCAGGCATGGTGGAGGTCCGGGACGGTGGCCGCCACGTGGGTCATCGCGGCGAGGGAGATGCCCAGGTGGGTGTTGGAGTGCATGGACACGCCGACGCCGAAGGTGCGGCAGACGGCGGCGAGCTGCTGGGTGTTGCGCAGTCCGCCCCAGTAGTGGTGGTCGGAGAGCACGACCTGCACGGCGTCCCGGGTGAACGCCTCCTTGATCTCGGCGAAGGTCGTCACGCACATGTTGGTGGCGAGCGGCACGCCGGTCTTCGCGGCGACCTCGGCCATGCCGGCGGTGCCGAGGGTGGGGTCCTCCAGGTACTCGAGGACGTCCCCGAGTTCCTCGGCCACGCGCAGGGAGGTCCCGACCGACCAGGCGCCGTTGGGGTCCAGCCGCAGCGGGTGCCCCGGGAAGGCCTCGGCGAGGGCCCGTACGGCGGCGATCTCCTCGTCGGGCGGGAAGACACCGCCCTTGAGCTTGAAGGAGGTGAAGCCGTACCGCTCGGTGAACCGCCGGGCCTGCTCCACCACTCCGGCCGGATCGACGGCGGCACCCCAGTCGTCCCGCTCGGCCGGCACGCCCTCGGGGTGGTCGGCCCACTTGTAGAACAGGTAGGCGCTGTACTCGACGGCGTCGCGCACCTTGCCGCCGAGCAGCGCGTGCACGGGCAGTCCGAGCGCCTTGCCGAGGGCGTCGAGGCAGGCGACCTCGAAGCCGGAGACGACGGAAAGACGCAGCTTGTCGGCGGTCTGGACGCCCCGCAGCCCGCCGACGTCGACGGCGTTCTCGACCCGGGAGGCGTCCACGGCCACCTCGTCCGCGACCGTGAACAGCCCGTTCAGATCGCCGGCCTGGCGTCCCTTCAGCCGCTCGGCGAAGGGCCGGGCCAGCTCCAGGTACTTGGTGTCGCCGTAGGTCTCCCCCACGCCGGTGATGCCGTCCGCCGTGACGACCTCGACGATCAGCCGGGGCGTGTACGGCTGGTGCACGCCCTGCGTGTTCAGCAGCGGCGGGTCGGCGACCAGGATCGGCGTCAGCCGGACGTCCGTGATGGTGAGGTTCACAGTGCGGCTCCCACGAGGTCGAGTCCGGCGGCGAGGACCGTGCGCAGGGCGGCCAGGTCGGTGGGCGAGGGGTCGGTGAGCGGGGCGCGGACGGGGCCCACGGCGTGCCCGCGCAGCCGGGCCGCCGCCTTCACCAGCGACACGGCGTACCCGGGGACGCGGTCGCGCAGTTCGACGAGCGGAACGTAGAAGCCGCGCAGCAGCTTGTCGACGGTGCCGTGGTCGCCGTCGCGCAGGGCGGCGAAGAAGGCACCGGCGATCTCGGGGGCGAAGGCGTGCACGGCGGAGGAGTAGGCGGGGACGCCGACGGTGGCGTAGGCGCGGGCCTGGATCTCGGCGGTGGCGGCGCCGTTGAAGAACAGGAAGTCCTCGGGCGCGGCGAGCGTGAGGCGTTGCAGCCGGTCGAGGTCGCTGTGGCCGTCCTTGAGGCCGATGACGTTCGGCAGGGCGGCGACGCGCCGGAGCGACTCGGCGGTGAAGGCGACCTGGCCCCGCTGGTAGGCGATCAGGGGCAGTGACGTCCGGGCGGCGATCTGTTCCAGCTGGGCGACCAGGCCGTCCTGCGGGGCCGCGACGAGGTAGTGCGGGAGGACCAGGAGCGCGTCGGCTCCGGCGTCCTCGGCGATGCGCGCGAAGCGGACGGCCTGCGCCCAGCCGTAGCCGATACCGGCGACGACGGGGACGCGGCCGGCCGCCTCCTCGACGGTGAGGGTGACGACCTGCCGGTACTCGTCCTCGTCGAGCGAGAAGAACTCGCCGGTGCCGCAGGCGGGGAAGACCGCGCCGGGCGCGGCGGCGAGCCGGTCCGCGACGTAGGCGCGGAAGCCGTCCGGGTCGAGGGTGCCGTCGTCGCGGAAGCTGGTCAGCGGGAACGACAGCACGCCGCCCGCCATACCGTCCCGCAGCCGGTGCGCGACCGCTACCGGTCCAGCGCTCACGAGCATCTCCTTATGTAGACGCCATCTATGTATGAGAATGAAGGTTAGATATACGAACAGGGGGCGTCAACCGCGCGCGGCGGCCCGATTACCATCGGCGCATGTCAGACACAGGGGGCGTCCGCGAGGTGAAGTCCGCGGCGCGCACGGTCGAGCTGCTGGAACTCCTCGCGGCGCGCGGCGACCGCCCGGCCCGGCTCCAGGAGCTGGCCGGTGAACTCGGCGTGCCGCGCAGCTCGATGTACGCGCTGCTGCAGACCCTGATCTCGCGCGGCTGGGTCCGCACCGACGTCACCGGCTCCCTGTACGGCATCGGCATCCACGCCCTGCTCACCGGCACGAGCTACCTCGACTCCGACCCCCGGGTCCGGGTCGTGCGGCCGTATCTCGACGAGGCCTCCGAGGCGCTGGGCGAGACGATCCACCTGGGCCGGCTGGACGGCCGGGACGTGGCCTACCTGGCCACGCGGGAGTCGCACGAGTACCTCAGGACGATCAGCCGGGTGGGGCGACGGCTGCCCGCGCACGTCGGCGCCCTGGGCAAGGCGCTGCTGGCGGAACGCCCCGACGAGGAGCTGCCCGAGGGGCCGTACGAGGCGCTGACCCCGAACTCGCACACGAGCCGGGAGTCCCTCGCGGCCGACCTCGGGCGGATCCGGGCCCGCGGCTGGTCCGAGGACCGCGAGGAGGGCGTGCCCGGCATCGTCGGCTTCGGCTTCGCGCTGCGCTACGACACCCCGGCGCAGGACGCGATCAGCTGCTCGGTGCCGGTCGCCCGGCTCACCCCGGAGCACGAGGAGCGGATCGTCGCCGTGATGCGGGAGGTCCGGGCGAAGATCGAGGCGACGGTGCCCGCGGGGGCCGGATCGGTGCACTGGCGCTAGCGGGAGACGCGGCGTCACCTCGCAAAAGGCGCTCGTTTACCCGGGCTTCACCGCCCCAAACGCAACGTGCTCCACATCACACCCCCCGGGCTCACGTGTGCGACTGCTTGCTTGATACAAATTGCCCGCGCGTTCCTGTCCGTCGACGGTCGTCGCCCAATCCCCCTTTTCTGCCGCTCCTTTCGCATGCCCTGGGAACGCCCGTGTTCGCCCCCCGCACCACCCCCTGGCCCCTCGTCGCCCTTTTCACGGCCGGGTACCTCGCTCCGTATCTGCTGCCGACCACCGTCGGCCGGCTCGACTCGGACCTTCCGCTCTCCGCCACGCAGGCCGGTGCCGTCGGCAGCGCGCTGCTGCTGAGTTCGGCCGCCGCCGGTTTCGCCCTCGCCTCGCGGGTCGAACGGGCCGGGGCCCGCGCCCTCGCCCGGCTCGGTCTCCTCCTGGCCGTCCTCGGCTACGGCGGTGCCGCCCTCACCACGTCCGTCCCCGCCGTCGTCGCCGGTGCGATGGTCGGCGGCTTCGGATCCGGCACGGCCACCACCGTCGCCGCCACTCTCATCGCCGCTCAGCGGGATCCGCACCGGGCCTCCACCGCCGGGCTGCTCAGCGTCTCCGCCCTCGCGGGCGCCGTGTACCTGACCGTGCCGCACCTCGGCCCGGGGCACGGCCTGCCCCTGGCCGCGATCGCCCTCACGGCCCTGGCCGTGTGGCCGCTGACCGGCCGCCTCCCGGCCGGTGCGCCCGCCGCTCGCACTCGGCAGGACAAGACCCGGCTGCCGCACGCCCGTTCGGGGCTGGTGCTGGCCGCCGCCATGATGTGCTGGTCGCTCGCGCAGAACTCCCTGTGGGGCGTCAGCGGACGGATCGGGCTCACGCAGGCCCACCTCAGCGAGGCCACCGTCGGTGCCGTCTTCGCCGTGGCGCTGGGCGCCGGGCTGGCCGGGGTCCTGGCGGCGGGCGCGCTCGGGGCGCGGATGGGACGCGCGGTGCCGATCGGCGCGGGCACGGTCCTCATCGCCGGCTGCATCGTGCTGAGTGCCTCCGCGACCGGCCTGACGAGCTTCGCGGCCGGCGAGATCGCCTGGAACACGCTGTACCCGGTGGTGCTGTCGTACCTGATCGGGCTCGCCGCCTCGCTCGACCCGCGCGGGCGCTGGGCGGTGCTGGTCGGCTCGGCGTCCTCGCTGGGCACGGCCGCCGGGCCGCTGACCGGCAGCGTGCTCTCGGCGCAGGCCGGGTTCCCGGTGATGGGCGCGGTCCTCGGCGCCGGGCTGCTGGTGATCGCCCTGCCGATGACCGCCGTCGCCCTGCACACCGGCGGACGTCCGCTGCTGCCCGGCGCGGTCCGCCGCCGCGGCGGCACCCCGGCCGCCCTGGTCGCCGCCACCACGGGCACCCCCACCGGCGCGGTCCCCGAGATCGGCGCACCCGAGCAGCCGGTGGTGGAGATCCCCGTGGAGACCCCGGCCGTCCCCGCCCAGCGCGCTTACGGCAAGGCGGGGTCGGAGGTCCTCTGAGGGCCCGCTAGGAGAAGGTGTACGCCTCGACCTCGGCGAGGTACCGCGCCCGCAGCTCCTCGTCGTCCTCCAGGAACGAGGCGAGGAAGGAGTTGCGGGCGAGTTCCCGCAGCCGCTCCTCGCCCAGGGCCAGCGTGGCGCGGACGGCGTCGAAGTTGTCGCCGGCGTAGCCGCCGAAGTAGGCCGGGTCGTCGGAGTTGACCGTGCACATCAGCCCGGCGTCCAGCATGGCGGGCAGCGGGTGGTCGGCGAGGGTGTCGACGGTCCGCAGCCGGACGTTGGACAGCGGGCACAGGGTCAGCGGCACCCGGTCCCGCACCAGCCGCTCCACCAGCGCCGGGTCCTCCACGCAGCGCAGGCCGTGGTCGACCCGCTCGACGCCGAGCACGTCCAGCGCCTCGGTGATGTACTCCGGCGGGCCCTCCTCGCCCGCGTGCGCGACCCGGCGCAGGCCGAGCGCGGCGGCGGCCTCGTAGACCTCGCGGAACTTGGCCGGCGGGTGCCCGACCTCGGCCGAGTCGAGTCCGACGCCGGTGATCCGGTCCAGGTACGGCTTGGCCGCGTCCAGCGTGGCCAGGGCCGACTCGGCGGACTCGTCGCGCAGGAAGCACAGGATGAGCCGGGTCGACACCCCGTGGTTCGCCTCGCTGCTCCCCAGCGCGCGCCACAGTCCCTCGACGACCGTGCCGATCTCCAGACCGCGGCTGGTGTGGGCCTGCGGGTCGAAGAAGATCTCGGCGTGCCGCACGCCCTGCGCGGCGGCCCGGGCCAGGTACTCGTTCGCCAGGTCCTCGAAGTCCCGCTCGGTGCGCAGGACGGCCATGAGCTCGTAGTACAGGTTCAGGAACGACTGGAGGTCCTCGAAGCGGTAGGCCTCGCGCAGCTCGTCCGTGTCGGCGTACGGCAGGGTGAGGCCGTTGCGCGTGGCGAGCTCGAAGGCCAGCTCCGGCTCCAGGGTGCCTTCGATATGAAGGTGCAGTTCGGCTTTGGGGAGGGGCATCAATTCATCGTACGGCTGTATCACCGACGCTTCGGAACCGGGACCCGCAGTAGATCGTGCGCCACGGTCAGCTCGCCGTCGTACCCGGCGGCCCGCGCCTGCCGCTCGAACTCGTCGGGGTCGGTGTAACGCTGGCTGAAGTGCGTGAGCACGAGGTGCCGCACCCCGCCGTCCCGGGCCACCCGCGCGGCTTGAGCGGCCGTCAGGTGTCCGTGCTCCACGGCGAGTTCCTCGTCCTCGTCGAGGAACGTCGACTCGATGACGAGCAGGTCGCAGCCCTCGGCCAGCGCGTACACGCCGTCGCACAGCCGGGTGTCCATGACGAACGCGAACCGCTGCCCGCGCCGCGTCTCGCTGACGTCCTCCAGGGTGACCCCGCCGAGCGAGCCCTCACGCTGGATCCGGCCGACGTCCGGGCCCTTGATGCCGTGCGCGGCGAGCCGGTCGGGCAGCATGCGGCGGCCGTCGGGCTCCACGAGGCGGTAGCCGTACGACTCGACCGGGTGGGACAGCTTCCGCGCCTCCAGCGTGTAGCCGCCGGTGCGGGCGAGGGGCCCTTCGGAGGCGACCGGGGCCTGGGTGATCTCGACGGTCTCGCGGTAGGCGGTGGCGTACCGGAGCCGGTCGAAGAAGCGCTGCCCGGAACGCGGGTAGTGGGCGGTGATCTCGTGCGGGACCTTGTCGAGGTTGATGCGCTGGATCACGCCGGCGAGGCCGAGGGAGTGGTCGCCGTGGAAGTGCGTGACGCAGATCCGGTTCAGGTCGTGCGCGGCGACCCCGGCGCGCAGCATCTGGCGCTGCGTGCCCTCGCCGGGGTCGAACAGGATGCCCTCGCCGTCCCAGCGCAGCAGGTAGCCGTTGTGGTTGCGGTGCCGGGTGGGGACCTGGCTGGCGGTGCCGAGGACGACGAGTTCGCGTACGGACAAGGCGGTTATCCCGGAGGCCATTCGAGGCCGCGGCCGCCGAGCACGTGGCCGTGCACGTGCCAGACGGTCTGGCCGGCGCCGCCGCCGGTGTTGAACACGAGGCGGTAGCTGTCGAGCTTCTCCTCGTCAGCGACGGCCTGGGCCTCGCGCAGCACGTCCGCGGTGAGGGCGGGGTCGGCGGCGGCGAGGGCACCGGCGTTCTCGTAGTGGGCCTTGGGGATCACGAGGACGTGGGTGGGTGCCTGGGGGTTGATGTCGCGGAACGCGACGGTCGTCTCCGTCTGGCGGACGATCGTCGCCGGGATGGTGCCTGCGACGATCTTGCAGAACAGGCAGTCGTCCTGGGGTTCCCCTGCCATTTTCCCTCCGGGGGTTGGCCGTATTCGGTCCGACTCGGGCATCGTATCGTCGTCGGGTGCGGGTGCGTTGGGGCTGGTCGCGCCCACGCGGCGGAGCCGCTTGTCGACACAGCCCCGCGCCCCCTAGGTGGGCAGGCCCGGAGGCGTTTTCGCCGGTGCTGTCTCCAGGCTCTCGAGCGCCATGCGGATCGCCTCGTCCAGTTGCGGGTCCCTGCCCGCCGCGTAGTCCTGCGGGCGCTGGACGACCTCCACGTCGGGGTCCACCCCGTGGTTCTCGACGTCCCACCCGTAGCCCTCCAGCCAGAACGCGTACTTCGGCTGGGTGACCAGGGTGCCGTCGACCAGGCGGTAGCGGCTGTCGATGCCGATGACGCCGCCCCAGGTGCGGGTGCCGACGACCGGGCCGATGCCGAGGGCCTTGATCGCGGCGTTGACGATGTCGCCGTCGGAGCCGGAGAACTCGTTGGCGACGGCGACGACCGGGCCGCGGGGCGCGTCGCGCGGGTAGCTCTCGGCGCGCATGCCGCGGGGCAGGTCCCAGCCGACGACCCGGCGGGCCAGCTTCTCCACGACGAGCTGGGAGGTGTGGCCGCCGCGGTTCTCGCGGACGTCGACGACCAGGCCCTCGCGGGCGACCTCGACGCGCAGGTCGCGGTGGATCTGGGCCCAGCCGGGCGCCTGCATGTCGGGGACGTGCAGATAGCCGAGGCGGCCGCCGGACTTCTCGTGGACGTAGGCGCGGCGGTCGGCGACCCAGGCGTGGTAGCGCAGCGGCTCCTCATCGGCGAGCGGGACGACGACGGCGTGCCGCGGGTCGCCGCCGCCGGACGGGGAGATGGTCAGCTCCACCGGCTTGCCCGCCGTGCCGATGAGCAGCGGGCCGGGGCCGGCCACCGGGTCGACGGGCTGCCCGGCGATCGCGACGATGGCGTCCCCGGGGCGCACCGCGACGCCGGGTGCGGCCAGCGGGCTGCGGGCGTCCGGGTCGGAGGTCTCGGAGGGCAGGATGCGGTCGACGCGCCAGCTGCCGTCCTCGTGGCGGGAGATGTCGGCGCCGAGGAGGCCCTGGCGGGGGCCGCCGCCGTGACCGCCGCGCGGGGTGACGTAGGCGTGGGACGTGCCGAGTTCGCCCTGGACCTCCCACAGCAGGTCGACGAGGTCGTCGTGGGTGGCGCACCGGTCCACGACCGGACGGTAGCGGTCGAGGACGCCGTCCCAGTCGACGCCGCTCATGTCCGGCCGCCAGAAGTGGTCCCGCATGATGCGGCCGTTCTCGTCGAACATCTGCCGCCACTCGGCCGCCGGGTCGACGAACTGGCGTACCCGGCCGAGGTCGACGGTGATGTTGGTGTCGCTGTCGTCGTCGTTCGAGGCGCGCCGGTCGCTGGGGACGACCTTCAGCCGTCCGTCGGTCCACAGCAGCACCCGCTTGCCGTCGCCGCTGACCTCGAAGTGGTCGGCGTCGACGGCGAGGTGCTCGACGCGCTGCTGGGCGAGGTCGTAGCGCTCCAGCTCGGACTTGGGCTCGGGGTCGTCCGGGGTGGCCCGGGACGCGCCGAGCACGCCGGCGACCGGGTGGCGCAGCCAGAGCACGCCGTCCTTGGCGGCCCGCAGGTTGGAGTAGCGGGCGGCCTCGACCGGGAAGGGCACGATGCGGTCGGCGAGGCCTTCGAGGTCGATGCGGGTGGTGGGGGTGCCCTCGCTGTCGGGGGTCTCCTCCCGGTCGGGCGTCTCGAAGGACCGGCCGTGCCGCTGCGGCCCGAACGGGGACGGGGTGGTCGCCGCGAGGGTGATGAGGTGCGGCCGGGCCCCTTCGACGAAGGCCAGGTCGAAGACGTGCTCGTCGTAGACCGGGTCGAAGGAGCGGGTCGACAGGAACGCGAGGTGCTTGCCGTCGGCCGTGAACGCGGGCGCGTAGTCCTGGAAGCGCAGCGGGGTCGCCTCGGTGACCGACAGGTCGGTGGTGTTGGCGAGCTTCAGCTGGCACAGGGGCCGCGGCCCGGGGTGGGACCAGGCGAGCCAGGTCGAGTCGGGTGAGAAGACGAGCCCCGAGACGTCGCCGTCCTCGCTGCGGTCGACCTCCCGCGCCTCGCCCGTCTCCCGCTCGACGAGCAGCAGACGGCCGTCGTGGGAGGCCACGGCGGCGCGGCTGCCGTCGGGCGACATGGCGAGGTCCAGTACCCGGCCGAGCTGCCCGGCGGCGAGCCGGCGCGGCGTCGCCCCGGGGGCGAGGCCGGTGGCGGGCGCGAACTCCAGGGCGTCGTCGCCCTCGGCGTCCGTCACCCACACCACCCACTCCTCGCCGTCCGCGCGGAAGGCGCGCGGCAGCCGGGCTCGGACGCCGGGCGTCGCGGCCAGCGCGCGGGCCGGGCCGGAGCGGTGGGTGACCCAGTGGACGGAGCCGCGTACGGAGACGGCGCTGCCGCGCGCGGTGTGGTCCGGGGACGCCGACCCGAACCAGCGGGCGGCGTTCACCGGGAACGGCTGGAGGTCGACGCGCTGCCCGCCGAGCCGTACGTCGAGCCGGCGCGGCTCGGCTCCGTCCAGGTCGTCCAGCAGCCAGAGTTCACCGGCGCTGGAGTAGACGACACGGGTGCCGTCGGTCGCGGCGTGCCGGGCGTAGAAACCGTCGAGGGGCGTGTGGCGGCGCAGGTCGCTGCCGTCGGCGAGGGAGGAGTAGAGGGCGCCGGTGCCCTCGTGGTCGGAGAGGAACGCGATCCGGTCCCCCACCCACAGCGGGTACTCGATGTTGCCGTCGAGGTCCTCGTGGAGCCGGACGAACTCGCCGTCGTCCTCCGGGTCGATCCACAGCTTGCCCGCCGTACCGCCCCGGTACCGCTTCCACCAGGCCGCCTCGCGTCCCATCGGCGCGGACAGCAGCACGGTGTGCGGGCCGTGGGCGATGTCGCCGACGGGGCCGTACGGCAGGGTGGTGGCCGGGCCGCCGTCGAGGGGGACGGCACGCGCCCAGGTGCGGCGCAGGCTCGCCTGTCCCTGGGTGCTGATCGCCAGGACCCGGCCGTCCGGGGTCCAGCCGCGCACCTGGGTCTTCCAACTGCCCCAGTAGGTCAGGCGCTTGGCGGGTCCTCCGTCGACCGGGGCGATGTGCACCTCGGGGGCGCCGTCCCGGGTGGAGGTCCAGGCGACGGTGGTGCCGTCCGGGGAGATGCGGGGCTGGGTCACCGGCACGTTGTCGGCGCTGACCCGCCAGGCCCGGCCGCCGTCGAGCGGGGCGAGCCACACGTCGTCCTCGGCGGTGAAGGCGACCAGGTCGCCGTGCACGTGCGGGAACCGGAGATACGCAGGCGATGCGGACTGTGTCACCCGATCACCCTATGCAGGGACGGCACGCCGCGGACAGGATTCGGATCACTTGCCGTTCGCCCCTCGCGTACGTCACTTGCCCTCGACGGGCCGGCAGTCGGGGTACCGGTCGCACCAGATGGTCTGCGTGACGGTGACCGTGACGGTGGGCCCGGGCCGCCCCTGGGTGGGGCCTCCCACGGGCGGCGGGCTGGTGGCGTCGCAGTCGCCGAGCCCGTCCACCTCGAACCAGACCTTGCCGTCGACCTTGGCGGTGATGTTGCCGCGCACGCAGGCACCTTCGACGGCGTGGGTGACTTTGCCGTCGACGGTGATGTCCTTGCCGTCCTTGGTCTCGCCCTGGCAGTCGACGGTGGCGACGGTCTTCTCACTGGCCGAGGGCGACGGTGTCGCCTTCTTGCCGTTCTCGCCGTAGGAGGCGGTGCAACTGAGCCAGCGCACGCCCGCCTTCTGCCGGTCGAGTTCCTTGGTCACGGCCTCGTCGGTGGTGTACGCGACGGCCGCGGAGCTGATGCCGCTGCCCGGCTCGCACGCGACGGCACCGCCCACGGCGATGGTCCCGAACACCGCCGCGACAGCCACCCGCCGGCCGCGCGGCCCCCGCCAGAACTTCCGGTACGCCCCCATGAAGGGGAGCCTGCCACTGACGGGGGCGGCGCGGTAGGGCGCAAAGGCGTCAACCGCGCAGCAGCAGCCACTCCTGAAGCTCCACCAGGTTGCCCTCGGGGTCCTTGAGGTGAGCGACCCGCATGCGGTCGGTCATGGGCGCCGGGCCGTGCAGGACCGTGGCGCCGCGCAGGGTGATCTCCTCGCAGTACGCGTCCAGCGCGTCCACCCGCAGCACCACGAGGGACCGGTGGCCGGTCGCCGCGTCCCCCACCTCGTCGAGCACCTCGGCCATCATCGACCGGTCCTGCAGCGCGATCCCCGCGGAACCGACCGCGGGGCTGAACTTCTCGTACGGCCCCTCGGCCGCCCCCGACTGGGGCTTGAGGCCGAGGACGTCGCCGTAGAAGCGGTAACACGCGGCGAAGTCGGTGACGAGCAGACGTACTTGGGCGAGTTCCACGGTTCCTCCAGGGGGTCAGGACCAGCGGCCGGTACGAGCCAGGAGCACGGCCGCGGCCGCGGTCCCGGCGGTCGATGTGCGCAGCACACTGCGCCCGAGGCGGTACGCCCCGGCCCCCGCCTCCTCGAACAGCGCCAACTCCTCCGGCGCCACGCCCCCTTCGGGCCCCACGACCAGCACGATCTCACCGGACGACGGGAGTTCGGCCGTCGCCAGCGGCGCGTCCCCGCTCTCGTGCAGCACCGCGGCGAACTCCGCGCCCGCCAGCAGCGCCGCGACCTGCTTGGTCGTAGCGGCCTCCGCGACGTCGGGGAACCGCACCCGGCGCGACTGCTTGCCGGCCTCCCGGGCCGTGGCCCGCCACTTGCCCAGCGCCTTGGCCCCGCGGTCGCCCTTCCACTGCGTGATGCAGCGCGCCGCCGCCCAGGGCACGATCGCGTCGACGCCGACCTCGGTCATCGTCTCGACGGCCAGCTCCCCCCGGTCGCCCTTGGGCAGCGCCTGCACGACGGTCAGCCGCGGCTGCTCCGGCGGCTCCTCGCTCACCGAGTCCAGCTGGACGATCAGCCGGTCCTTGCCCTCGGTGTCGAGCACCACGCAGTCCGCCCAGCGTCCGGCCCCGTCCGTGAGGACGACGTCCTCGCCGGGGCGCAGCCGTTTGACGGAGACGGCGTGCCGCCCTTCCGGCCCGTCGAGGACGTACCGGCCGCCGCGGCCCGCGTCGAAGTGGTCGACCACGAACACCGGCGCGGTCATCGGACGCCTCCGCCCGACAACGCTGTCCTGGCGGCGGCGAGTTCAGCGGCCAGCACCTCCACCAGCTGCCCGGCGGGCAGCTCCCGCGCCATCCGGTGCCCCTGTCCGGCCCACAGCGCCATGCCCTGCGCGTCACCGGCCTTGGCGGCGGCCTTGCGCAGCGGCGAGGTGAGGTGGTGGATCTCGGGGTAGGCGGCGGGCGCGTACGGGCCGTGCTCGCGCAGGAACCGGTTGACTAGGCCGCGCGCGGGCCGTCCGGAGAAGGCCCGGGTCAACTCCGTGCGGACGAACAGGGGGTTGGTCAGCGCCTGCTTGTGCAGGGCGTTGGCGCCCGACTCGGGTGTGGCGAGGAAGGCCGTGCCGAGCTGGGCCGCGGCGGCGCCCGCGGCGAGCACCGCGGCGATCTGGCCGCCGCGCATGATGCCGCCGGCGGCGACGATCGGGATGTTGACGGCCTCCCTGATCTGGGCGACCAGCGACAGCAGGCCGATGCCGGAACCGTCCGTCTCGGGGACGTCCCGGTGGGTGCCCTGGTGGCCGCCGGCCTCGATGCCCTGCGCGATGACCGCGTCCGCGCCCGCCCGCTCGACGGCCCGGGCCTCGTCGGGGGTGGTGGCGGTGACCAGGACGAAGGTGCCGACGCGGTGCAGGGCGTCGACGACCTCGCGGCTCGGCGCGCCGAAGTGGAACGACACGACGGGCACGGGGTTGTCGCGGAGCACCGCGAGCTTGGTCTCGTAGCCGTCGTCGCGGCCGCTGTCGGGGTCGCCGAGTTCGGCCTCGTACCAGGTGGCCTCGCCGGCCAGCTGGTGGGCGTAGACGTCGACGGCGGCCGGGTCGGCGTACTCCGGCTGCGGCATGAAGAGGTTGACGCCGAAGGGCCTGCCGGTGAGGCTCCTCAGCTGCTTGATCTCCTCGTACATCCCGTCGGCGGTCTTGTAGCCGGCGGCGAGGAACCCGAGCCCGCCCGCCTCGCACACGGCGGCGGCGAGCTGCGGCACGGAGACGCCGCCCGCCATGGGGGCCTGCACGATCGGGAAGGGGAAGAGATCGGTCAGAGCGGAGGACATGACCGCATGTTGTCACGTCCTCCGAACAACTCCGAAACCGGCCTGCCGTGTGGCATAGACCAGAGGAACGCGCCCTCCACCACCACCCGGCAAGTTCCCGTCAGCGCCCGTTGAAAGCGTCCTTCAGCCGCGAGAATAGCCCTTGCTGCCCAGGCTGGAACTGCCCCTGGGGGCGCTCCTCGCCGCGCAGTTTCGCCAGCTCGCGCAGGAGGCGTTCCTGTTCGGGGTCGAGCTTGGTCGGGGTCTGGACCTCGACGTGGACGATGAGGTCGCCGCGCCCGCCGCCGCGCAGGTGGGTGACACCGCGGCCGTGCAGCGGGATCGACTGGCCGGACTGGGTGCCCGGGCGGATGTCGACCTCCTCCATGCCGTCCAGCGTCTCCAGCGGCACCTTCGTGCCGAGGGACGCCGCCGTCATGGGGATCGTCACCGTGCAGTGCAGGTCGTCGCCGCGCCGCTGGAACATGGGGTGCGGCAGCTCGTGGATCTCGACGTAGAGGTCACCGGCCGGACCGCCGCCGGGCCCGACCTCGCCCTCGCCGGCCAGCTGGATCCGCGTGCCGTTGTCGACACCGGCCGGGATCTTGACCGTGAGCGTGCGGCGGGAGCGGACCCGCCCGTCGCCCGCGCACTCCGGGCACGGAGTCGGGACCACCGTGCCGAAGCCCTGGCACTGCGGGCACGGCCGGGACGTCATGACCTGGCCGAGGAAGGACCGGGTGACCTGCGACACCTCACCGCGGCCGCGGCACATGTCGCACGTCTGCGCGGACGTGCCGGGGGCCGCGCCCTCGCCGTTGCAGGTGTTGCAGACGACCGCCGTGTCGACCTGGATGTCCTTCGTCGTGCCGAAGGCCGCCTCGTCGAGCTCCACCTCGATACGGATCATCGCGTCCTGGCCGCGGCGGGTGCGCGAGCGCGGACCGCGCTGCGACGCCGTGCCGAAGAACGCGTCCATGATGTCGGAGAAGTTCCCGAAGCCACCGGCTCCGAAGCCGCCCGCGCCGCCGCCCTGGGCCTGCGAGAGCGGGTCGCCGCCGAGGTCGTAGACCTGCTTCTTCTGCGGGTCCGACAGCACCTCGTAAGCGGCGTTGATCTCCTTGAACCGCTCCTGGGTCTTCGGATCGGGGTTGACGTCCGGGTGCAGCTCGCGCGCGAGCCGCCGGAAGGCCTTCTTGATCTCTTCCTGCGACGCGTCGCGGCGCACGCCGAGTACGGCGTAGTAGTCCGTGGCCACTACGACTCCGCCAGGATCTGTCCGACGTACCGTGCCACTGCGCGTACCGCTCCCATCGTTCCCGGGTAGTCCATGCGGGTCGGTCCGACCACGCCGAGCTTGGCGACTGCCTCGCCGCCCGAACCGTAGCCGACCGACACGACGGACGTGGAGTTGAGTCCTTCGTGGGCGTTCTCGTGACCGATACGGACGGTCACGCCCGGATCCTTCGCCTCGCCGAGCAGCTTGAGGAGCACGACCTGCTCCTCCAGCGCCTCCAGCACGGGCCGGATCGTGAGGGGGAAGTCATGACCGAAGCGGGTCAGATTGGCGGTGCCGCCGATCATCAGCCGCTCCTCGTTCTCCTCGACGAGCGTCTCCAGGAGTGTGGAGAGCACCGTGGAGACCGTACCCCGGTCCTCGTGCTCGAACGCCTCCGGGAGATCCTCCACCAGACTCGGCACATCCGCGAAACGGCGGTTCGCCACCCGGCTGTTGAGGCGCGCGCGCAGATCCGCGAGCGAGGCCTCGCCGAAGGGCGCCGGGCAGTCGACCACCCGCTGCTCGACCCGCCCGGTGTCCGTGATCAGCACGAGCATCACGCGCGCGGGCGCCAGGGAGAGCAGCTCCACGTGCCGCACGGTGGACCGGGTCAGCGACGGGTACTGCACGACGGCGACCTGGCGCGTGAGCTGCGCGAGCAGCCGTACCGTGCGCGCCACGACGTCGTCGAGGTCGACGGCGCCCTCCAGGAAGTTCTGGATCGCGCGCCGCTCGGGCGCGGTCATGGGCTTGACGCCGGCGAGCTTGTCCACGAACAGGCGGTAGCCCTTGTCGGTGGGGATGCGCCCGGCACTGGTGTGCGGCTGGGCGATGTATCCCTCGTCCTCCAGGGCCGCCATGTCGTTGCGGACGGTCGCCGGGGAGACGCCGAGGTTGTGCCGCTCGGTGAGGGCCTTGGAGCCGACCGGCTCCTCGGTGCCGACGTAGTCCTGGACGATGGCGCGCAGCACCTGAAGCCTGCGTTCACTGAGCATCGCGCACACCTCCAGAAGTCGTCCGCCCGTTGCCTGCCGTTCGCGGCCTGGCACTCTGCGCGTGCGAGTGCCAGCATTCCCCGGCCCAGTGTACGGCGGTGGGGTACACCCCCGGCAAGGCTGGTCGCACGGCGTCGTGCCCCGGGCCGGGGTCACGGCTAGCGTCGCCGTATGACGGTGACTTGGGAAGAGCTCGGCTGGGAGCGCGTGGCCTCCGGGGTGGGGCGGTGCCGGCTGCCGGTGTGGGACTGCACGGCGGGGCTGGTCGCCGGCGAGGACGCGGTCCTGGTGATCGACGCCGGGTCGAGCCCGGCCGAGGGCGCGCGGTTGCGCGAGCAGGCGCAGTCGCTCACCGGGCACCGTGTGACACATCTCGCGCTGACCCATCCCCACTTCGACCACGTCTTCGGGGCCTCGGCGTTCACGGGGGCGGAGGTCTTCGGCGCGGTGGGCGTGGACGCGGTGCTCTCGCGCCTGCGGGACCGCGAGGAGCTGCGCGCGGACGCGGTGCGCAACGGGCTGGCGGAGACGGTCGCCCAGGAGTCGGCGGACCTGCTGGTTCCGCCCCGCCACCTGGTGTCCGGCGAGTGGACCCTGGACCTGGGCGGCGGCTGCCAGGTGCTGCTGGCGAACGTGGGGCCGGGGCACACCGCGCACGACCTGGCGGTGCTGGTGCCGGGTGATCCGGAGGTGGTGTTCTGCGGCGACCTGGTCGAGGAGTCGGGCGAGCCCCAGGCGGGCCCGGACGCGGTGCCGTCGCACTGGCCGGCCGCGCTGGACCGGCTGCTCGCGCTGGGCGGCGAGGACGCGCTGTACGTGCCCGGTCACGGAGCGGTGGTGGACGCGGCGTTCGTCCGGGCCCAGCGGGACGCGCTGGCGACCCGTTTCGGCGTGTCTCCGTGACCACCCGCCCGGTTCTCCTATCGTCATCCGAATGCGCCAGTACTCTCCGGACCTGACCCCGCCGTGGAAGAAGCCCCAGCCGGTCCCCGAGGTCCCGGCGGAACCGGGCCTGGTGGTGGAGGAGCCCGGCAGCGGCTTCTGCGGGGCGGTCATCCGCTGCGAGGCGGGCACGGTGACGCTGGAGGACCGCTTCGGCAAGCACCGCGTGTTCCCGCTGGAGCCGCGCGGCTTCCTCCTGGAGGGCAAGGTGGTGACGCTGGTCCGCCCCTCCTCGGGCGCCCCGGCACGCCCCACCCGCACGGCCTCCGGTTCGGTGGCGGTCCCCGGCGCACGCGCGCGCGTGGCCCGCGCCGGCCGCATCTACGTCGAGGGCCGGCACGACGCCGAGCTCGTCGAGAAGGTGTGGGGCGACGACCTGCGCATCGAGGGCGTGGTGGTGGAGTACCTGGAGGGCGTGGACGACCTCCCGTCGATCGTCTCCGACTTCGCCCCCGGGCCGGACGCACGGCTGGGCGTCCTGGTGGACCACCTCGTACCCGGCTCGAAGGAGTGGCGCATCGCCCAGTCGGTGACGAGCGACCACGCGCTGGTGGTGGGCCACCCGTACATCGACATCTGGGAGGCGGTGAAACCGTCGTCCCTCGGCATCGACGCCTGGCCCCGGGTCCCGCGCGGCCAGGACTGGAAGACGGGCGTGTGCCGGGCCCTGGGCTGGCCGGAGAACACGGGCGCGGCCTGGCAGCGGATCCTGTCGGGGGTCCACTCGTACAAGGACCTGGAGCCGGAGCTGCTGGGCCGGGTGGAAGAACTGATCGACTTCGTGACGGCGCCTTAGCTGCGCTTGGCTGCGGCCCGCGTCCCCGCTTGGCTGCGGGCAATCGTGCCGCTAAGGACGGCACCCGTCCCAAAGAAGCGGCACCCCGCTCCGCCGGGCTGCGGACCCACCCGGCCCCAGCACCGACGCCGCAGCACCTCAGTCCACCAGATCGCGCACCACACCGTCAGCCAGCAACCTGCCCCGCAGCGTCAGCACAGCCCGCCCCTCCGCATACGGCCCGGCATCCAGAAGCCCGTCCGACAGCGCCCTGCGCGAGGCGGCCAACCCCTCCTCCCGCAACAGCGACAACGGCACCCCCTCCCTCAGCCGCAGCTCCAGCAGGATCCGCTCGACCCGCCGGTCCTCCTCCGAGAGCACCTCACGCCCGGCCCCGGGCGACCGACCGGCCGCCAGCGCCGCCGCATACGCCCCGGGATGCTTCACGTTCCACCACCGCACCCCGCCCACATGGCTGTGCGCACCGGGCCCGGCCCCCCACCAGTCGGCCCCCCGCCAGTACAGCTCGTTGTGCAGACACCGCCCGGCCTGCGAGGTCGCCCAGTTCGACACCTCGTACCACTCGAAGCCCGCGCCCGAGAGCACCTCGTCGGCGATCAGGTACCGGTCGGCGT
The DNA here is from genome assembly GCF_040645895.1 of Streptomyces olindensis. Taxonomy (NCBI): domain Bacteria; kingdom Bacillati; phylum Actinomycetota; class Actinomycetes; order Kitasatosporales; family Streptomycetaceae; genus Streptomyces; species Streptomyces olindensis. Next base: position 113,413 of record NZ_JBEYZD010000019.1, read on the forward strand.
GGACGTCGTCGTCGGTCATCGGCACCTCGCCCCGGCGGATCCGCCGCGCCAGCTGCGTGCCCTCCTCGACGATCAGGGCGTACGCGCTGACGTGGTCCGGCCCGGCCCCCAGCACCGCGTCCAGCGACGCCCGCCAGTCCTCGTCGGACTCCCCCGGCGTGCCGTAGATCAGGTCGAGGTTCACGTGCTCGAACCCGGCGGCCCGGGCCTCCGCGACGCAGGCCTCCGGCCGCCCGGGCGTGTGCGTCCGGTCGAGCACCTTCAGCACGTGCTGCCGCGCGCTCTGCATCCCGAAGGAGATCCGGTTGAAGCCGCCCTCGCGCAGGGCCGCCAGATAGGCCGGGTCGACGGACTCCGGGTTCGCCTCCGTCGTGACCTCGGCGTCCGCCGCCAGCCCGAACTCGTCCCGGACGGCCTTCAGCATCCGTACGAGATCACCGGCGTCCAGCAGCGTCGGCGTACCGCCGCCCACGAACACCGTGCGGACGGGACGCGGGTCGTCCCCCAGGACCTTGCGGGCCAGGCGGATCTCGTCGACGAGCGTCTCGGCGTAGTTGTCCCGGGAGGCGAGGACCCCGCCGGTGCCGCGCAGCTCGGTCGCCGTGTACGTGTTGAAGTCGCAGTAGCCGCAGCGGGTCGCGCAGTACGGAACGTGCAGGTAGAACCCGAGCGGGCGGTCGGCGGCCCCGGTGAGCGCGGACGCGGGCAGCGTGCCGTCGTCGGGGACGGGCTCGCCGTCGGGAAGTGCGGAAGGCATGCCTTCCATTGTCCAGCACCCGCGCCGTGGCTCCGCCGGGAGCAGCGGTCACTCCGCCTGGAGCACCAGCAGGGCGAGATCGTCCGCCGGGGGCCGCGCCCCGAACTCGTGCACCAGCCGCTTGATCCTTTCGGCTATCAGCTCCGCGTCGAGACCGGCGCACCCGGCGAGCGCCGCCGCGAGCCCGTCCCCGTCGTCGAACTGGCGGGAGCCCGAGCGGCGCTCGGTCACGCCGTCCGTGACGCACAGCAGCGTGTCGCCGGAGCGCAGCTCGAAGGTCTCGCTGCTGTACGTGGCGTCCTCGACGACCCCCAGGAGGGTCTGCGGCTGGGCGCACGAGTGGACCTCGCCGCCCGCCCCGAGCAGCAGGGGCAGCGGGTGCCCGGCGGAGGCGACGGTGCAGCGGACACCGCCGTCGAAGGGGACCAGTTCGCCGTAGAGCAGGGACAGGAAGCGCGTCTGGGGGCCGTCGCCGGGCGGGGTCGGTCGCGCGCCCGCGGCGACCAGTGCCCGGGCCGCCGCGTCCGCGGCCTCCGTGGCGTCGTCGAGGAGGAGCTGGTTGAGGCGGTCGAGGACGTCGGCCACGCGGTAGCCCTCGCGGGCCAGCAGCCGCAGCCAGGGCCGGGCCAGCCCGATGACGACGGCGGCCTCGGGCCCTTTGCCCTGGACGTCGCCGACGGCGAAGCACCAGCGGCCGTCGCCGGCCGGGAACAGGTCGTAGAAGTCGCCGCTGGGCCCGCCCTTGTCGTACGGCTCGTAGACGAGCGCGCTGCGCACCCCGGGGATCTCGGCCACGGCCCCGGGCAGCAGTCCGCGCTGGAGCACGGCGCTGATGGTGGCCTGCCGGGCGTACTGGCGGGCGGCGCCGATGGCGAGCGCGACGCGGCGGCTCAGGTCCTCGACGAGGCCGGTGATCTCGTCGGGGAAGCCGGCGGTCCCGGACCGTCCGATGACGAGGGTGCCGAGCGGACGGCCCCCCGCGACCAGCCGGTACGCCAGTGCCTGGCCCGGTTCGCCGGGCGCGTCGCCGAGCGCCTCGCCGGGCCAGGGGTAGTCGACGGGGCCGGTCCGTAACGGGTCGGACGGGGGCGGCGGGTCCTTCTCCAGGGCGCGGCGCAGTTCCTCGATGTGGTTCTCGCTGCCGTGCCAGACCCGGGCCAGCCGGGGCCCGCCCGCTCCGGGCCCGCCGCCCCAGCCGCCGCCGGTGGCCTCGTCCTCCAGCCAGACCGCGCACCAGTCGGCCAGCCGGGGCACGATCAGCTGCCCGGCGAGGGCGGCGACCAGGTCCTCGTCGAGCTGCCCGGCGAGCAGGTCGGAGGCCTCGGCGAGGAAGGAGAGGGCACCGCGGCCCAGCCAGGCGCCGTCGCGGCCGTCCGGCCCGTCGCGGCCCTCGTGGCGGTCCCGCCAGTCCCGCAGGTCGTTCCAGCCCCGCCAGTCGCGCAGACCGTGGTGGTCCCGGGAGTCGCGCACACCGTGGGAGTCACGGGGGTCACTGTCGGAAGTGTCAGGATTGTCCCAGGAGTAGTCGTACTCGTCGCGGAAGCCCCGCGGCCCCCGCGAGTCCTCGGCGTCGGCCCGGCCACGCGCGTCCTCTCCGCCATCCCGGCCGTACCGGGGCTCCGGCGCCAGGATCTCCGCCACGCGCAACCCGCGCGCCAGCGCGTGCTCCCCGGCGTACGCCTCGATCTGCTCCCCCGCCGCGCATCCGGCGGCGGGCAGCCGCGCCCACACGGTCTTCCGCCCCGTGCGGTACGTGATCCCCCACGCCTCGGAGAGCGCGCCGACGAGTCGCAGGCCGCGCCCGTACTCGGGGGTGTCGTGCGGTGTCTCCGGCTCGCCGCCGCGCGGGGCGCGGGAGGGGTGGTGGTCGGAGACCTCGACGACCAGCGCTGCCGTGGCCCGGTCGTCACCGCCCTCCAGCCGGCACTCCATCTCGACGTCGGTGCCGGCGTGCACGACCGCGTTGGTGACGAGTTCGCTGACGACGAGCGTGGCGTCGTCGGCGAGGCGGTCGGTGAGGTGCTCGGCGCCCGGCAGACCGAGGTCGGTCCACTCGGCGAGCGCCGCGCGCACCAGGGCGCGCGCGGCGCCCGGCGCGACGGAACTGCCGGACAGGGTCGCGTGCGCCCGCGCGCACCCCTGCGCGTGCGCCTCGGCAGCGGGCAGGGGCGCCGCACAGGCCGGTGCGGACCCCTCGGCGACGGGCCCGGCGAGGGGCCCTTCTTGAGCGGGCACGGGCGTCTCCCCAGCGTGTGCAGGCGCCTCTGAGGCACGGGAAGCGGTCTCCCGTTGCGTCGGAATGGCCCCCATGGACAGCTCCCCGGGCAGTTCGTACGAATACGCCACAGTCGATGCCGACAGAGTGACAGACTGGCCACGCCCATAAGCGCCGAGTTACCGAAGTGGGCCGCCATGAGTGAGAACAGTGCTACTCCTGTGGTCGAAGACCGGTACGAAGACGGTCAGATTCGTGCATCCGATCTGCGTCCGCTGCTCGCGGCCATGACAGCCGCACGCGACGGTGATTTCACCAAGGTGCCGGAAACCGGCCACGGGATGGTGGCCGAACTCAACGCCGTCTTCAACCAGATCATGGACCGCAGCGTCCACTTCACCACCGAGGTGCGCCGCGTCAAACGCGAGCTGGTGCGGCACGGCCGCCTCGACGAGCGGCTCTCGGCGAGCCCGGGGCAGGGTTTGTGGACGTCCCGCGTCGACGACGTCAACCAGCTGCTCGACGCCCTGGTCGCCCCGGCGGCGAACGCCACGCGCGTGCTGGACGCGGTGGCCGGCGGCGATCTGACCCAGCGGGTCGATCTGCACGACGGGACCCGGCAGTTACGGGGTGATCTGCGCCGGCTGGGCCGGGCCGTGAACAAGATGGTGGACCAGCTGTCCCTGTTCACGGGCGAGGTGACGCGGGTCGCGCGCGAGGTCGGCACCGAGGGGCGGCTCGGCGGCCGGGCCAAGGTGCAGGGCCTGTCGGGCAGTTGGCGGGACGTGACGGAGGCCGTCAACACGATGGCGTCCCGGCTGACGGCCCAGGTGCGGGACATCGCGGCGGTGACGACGGCGGTGGCCCGCGGCGACCTGACCCGCACGGTCACGGTCGAGGCGACGGGTGAGCTGCTGGAACTGAAGCTGACCGTGAACACGATGGTCGACCAGCTCTCGGCCTTCGCCGACGAGGTCACCCGCGTGGCCCGCGAGGTCGGCACCGAGGGGCAGTTGGGCGGCCGGGCGCAGGTCCGGGGCGTGTCCGGGGTGTGGAAGGACCTCACCGACAACGTCAACTTCATGGCGTCGAACCTGACGTCTCAGGTCCGCAACATCGCCCAGGTGACGACGGCCGTGGCCAACGGCGACCTGTCCCAGAAGATCACGGTGGACGCGCAGGGCGAGATCCTCGAACTCAAGTCCACGATCAACACGATGGTGGACCAGCTCTCCGCCTTCGCCGACGAGGTCACCCGCGTCGCCCGCGAGGTCGGCACCGAGGGCAACCTCGGCGGCCGGGCGCAGGTCCGGGGCGTCTCCGGCGTCTGGAAGGACCTCACCGACAACGTCAACTTCATGGCGGACAACCTCACCTCCCAGGTGCGGAACATCGCGCTCGTCTCCACCGCCGTCGCCCAGGGAGACCTCGGCAAGAAGATCACGGTGGAGGCCAAGGGCGAGATCCTGGAGCTGAAGTCGACGATCAACACGATGGTGGACCAGCTCTCCGCCTTCGCCGACGAGGTGACCCGCGTCGCCCGCGAGGTCGGCACCGAGGGCAACCTCGGCGGGCAGGCCCAGGTCCGGGGCGTCTCCGGCGTCTGGAAGGACCTCACCGACAACGTCAACTTCATGGCGCTGAACCTGACCTCTCAGGTCCGCAACATCGCCCAGGTGACGACGGCCGTGGCCAACGGCGACCTGTCGAAGAAGATCACGGTCGACGCCCGGGGCGAGATCCTCGAACTGAAGGACACCGTCAACACGATGGTGGAGCAACTGCGCGCGTTCGCCGACGAGGTGACCCGCGTGGCCCGCGAGGTCGGCACCGACGGGCGGCTCGGCGGCCGGGCCCAGGTGCTGGGCGTCTCCGGGGTCTGGCGGGACCTGACGGACAACGTCAACTACATGGCCGACAACCTGACCTCCCAGGTGCGGAACATCGCCCAGGTCGCGACGGCCGTGGCCCAGGGCGACCTGTCCCGGAAGATCGACGTGGACGCCCGCGGGGAGATCCTGGAGCTGAAGACCACCATCAACACGATGGTCGACACGCTGTCCTCCTTCTCCTCGGAGGTCACCCGCGTGGCCCGCGAGGTCGGCTCCGAGGGCCGGCTCGGCGGCCAGGCCCGGGTCGAGGGCGTCTACGGCACCTGGAAACGCCTGACGACGAACGTCAACGAACTCGCGTCCAACCTCACCACCCAGGTCCGCGCGATCGCCGAGGTCGCCTCCGCGGTCGCCCAGGGCGACATGTCCCGCTCGATCACGGTGGAGACGCAGGGCGAGGTCGCCGAGCTGAAGGACAACATCAACCTGATGGTGGCCAACCTGCGCGAGACGACCCGCGCCAAGGACTGGCTGGAGTCCAACCTGGCCCGGCTCGCCGCCCTGATGCAGGGCCACCGCGACCTGATGGAGGTCGCCGACCTGATACTGCGCGAGCTGACCCCGCTGGTGAACGCCCAGTACGGCGCGTTCTACCTGGCCGACCCGGAGGAGGCCGGCGCGACCGTGCCCACCAAGGGCCTGGCCTTCATCGCCGGCTACGGCGCCGCCCAGGACGCGACCGTGGAGACCGGCGCCCTGCCGGTGCACGGCCTGGTCGCGCAGGCGGCCCGGGAGAAGAAGCGGATCCTGGTGGAGGGCGCCCCGCCGGACTACATCAAGATCAACAGCGGTCTGGGCGAGGCGGCGCCGACGACGATCGTCATCATCCCGATCCTCTTCGAGGACAAGCTCCTCGGCGTGATCGAGCTGGCCTCCTTCTCCCGCTTCTCCGATGTGCACCTGGCGTTCTTCGACCAGTTCGTCAACACCATCGGCGTCGCCATCAACACGATCATCGCCAACTCCCGCACGGAGTCCCTGCTCGGCGAGTCCCAGCGCCTGGCCATGCAGCTCCAGGAGCGCTCGGACGAACTACAGAAGCAGCAGGGCGAGTTGCAGCGCTCCAACGCCGAACTGGAGGAGAAGGCCGCCCTGCTGGCCACGTCCTCGCAGTACAAGTCGGAGTTCCTGGCGAACATGTCGCACGAGCTGCGCACGCCGCTGAACTCCCTGCTGATCCTGGCCCGGCTGCTCTCCGACAACCCCGACGGCCACCTCTCCGACCAGGAGGTGCAGTTCGCGACGACGATCCACCGCTCGGGCTCGGACCTCCTCCAGCTGATCAACGACATCCTGGACCTGTCGAAGATCGAGGCCGGCCGGATGGACGTACGCCCCAAGCGACTCCCCCTGATCAAGCTGCTCGACTACGTCCACGCCACCTTCCGCCCGCTCACCCTCGACCGGGGGCTGGCCTTCGAGGTGGCGGTCGGCGAGGACGTACCGCGCGAGATGTACTCGGACGAGCAGCGCCTCCAGCAGATCCTGCGCAACCTGCTCTCCAACGCGATCAAGTTCACCGCGGCGGGCAAGGTCGAGCTGCGGGTGGACCGGGTGCAGGACGCCGAGCACCGCTACGTCAGGGACACCGATGACGTCATCGCGTTCTCGGTGTCCGACACGGGCATCGGCATCGCGCCGGAGAAACTCGCGGTGATCTTCGAGGCGTTCCAGCAGGCCGACGGCACCACCAACCGCAAGTACGGCGGCACCGGCCTGGGCCTGTCCATCAGCCGGGAGATCGCGGGCCTGCTCGGCGGCCGGATCATCGCCGAGAGCGAGCCCGGAAAAGGCTCCACCTTCACGCTCTACGTCCCCGTCGTCAGCCCCGGCCACACGGCACCCGCCCCGGTCGAGGACCGCGCCGACCCGCTGCTGCCCCTCCAGCCGGCCACCGGCCCGCTCCCGGCCGCCCTCGACACGGACGACGCCTGGCCGTCACCGCGGAGGCTGGAGGCGTGGACGTCCGGCAGGCCGGGGCGGATCCTGCCCGGGCGGCGGGTGCTGATCGTGGACGACGACATCCGCAACGTGTTCGCCCTCACCCACGTCCTGGGCCGGGTCGGCATGACCGTGCTCTACGCGGAGAACGGCCGCGAGGGCATCGAGACGCTGGAGCGCAGCGGGGACGTCGAACTGGTGCTGATGGACATCATGATGCCGGAGATGGACGGCTACGAGACCATCTCCGCCATCCGCCGCACACCCCGCTGGGCCGACCTGCCGATCGTGGCGCTCACCGCCAAGGCGATGCCCGGCGACCGGGAGAAGTCCATCGCCCGGGGCGCCAACGACTATGTGCCCAAGCCGGTGGACATCGACGGGCTGCTGACGGTCGTGTGCGAGCTGCTGGACCCCGAGGGCACGGAAGAAGAGGCATGAGCGGCGCGGGCACGGACCACCGACGCGCCGGGATCCTCCTGGTCGACGACATGGAGGACAACCTGACCGCCCTGGAGGCCGTCCTCGCCTCCCTCAACGAGCCGCTGGTGCGCGCCCGTTCCGGCGAGGAGGCGCTGAAGGTCCTGCTGCGGCAGCCGATCGCCCTGGTCCTGCTCGACGTCCGGATGCCCGGCATGGACGGCTTCGAGACGGCCGCGCACATCAAGCGCCTGGACCAGACCCGGGACGTCCCGATCATCTTCCTGACCGGCGCCGGCGACGACTCGGGCTACGCCTTCCGCGGCTACGCGACCGGCGCCGCGGACTACGTGACCAAGCCCTTCGACCCCTGGGTCCTCAGGGCGAAGGTCAGCGTCTTCCTGGACCTCTACCGCAAGGGCAGGGAGGTGGAACGCCTCACGGCGGAGATCCAGGAGCTGAAACGCCGAGCGGGGGAAGTCACCTAGGGGCGCGGGGAACTGCGCGGCAAGCCACGACGGACCCGCGGCCTCCGGCAGTCCCCCGCCACCCCCTACGCCTCGCGAGAGCCCTCGTACATCTCCTCGATCAGATGCTTGTACTCCCGCTCCACCACGGGCCGCTTCAGCTTCAGGCTCGGCGTGATCTCGCCGTGCTCGACGTCGAGATCACGCGGCAGCAGCCGGAACTTCTTGATCGTCTGCCACCGCTGCAGCCCCTGGTTGAGCTGCTTCACGTACCCGTCGACCATCTCGACGGTCTGCGGCGCAGCGACGATCTCCGCGTACGACTTACCTGCGAGCCCGTTCTCCTTGGCCCACTCCGTGATGGCGACCTCGTCCAGCGCGATCAGCGCCGTGCAGAAGTTCCGGTCCGCCCCATGCACCAGGATGTTCGACACGTACGGGCACACCGCCTTGAACTGCCCCTCGACCTCCGCCGGCGCGATGTACTTGCCGCCGGACGTCTTGATGAGGTCCTTCTTGCGGTCGGTGATCCGCAGGTACCCGTCGGGCGACAGCTCGCCGATGTCCCCGGTGTGGAACCACCCGTCCGGCTCCAGCACCTCGGCGGTCTTCTCGGGCAGCTTGTGGTAGCCCTCCATGATCCCCGGGCCGCGCAGCAGGATCTCCCCGTCGTCCGCGATCCGCACCTCCGTGCCGGGCAGCGGCTTGCCGACCGTGCCGGTGCGGTAGGCCTCGCCCGGGTTCACGAAGGACGCGGCCGAGGACTCGGTCAGGCCGTAGCCCTCCAGGATGTGGATGCCGGCGCCGGAGAAGAAGTACCCGATCTCGGGTGCGAGGGCGGCCGAGCCCGAGACGCACGCCCGCAGGTTCCCTCCGAAGGCCTCCCGGATCTTGGCGTACACCAGCGCGTCGGCGACCTTGTGCTTGGCGCCGAGCCCGAACGGCACGGACGCGGTCCCGGTGCGCCGGAAGTTGTCCTGCGCGACCTTGGCGTACTCGCGGGCGACCTCGGCCGCCCACTGGAAGATCTTGTACTTGGCCCCGCCGCCGGCCCGGGCCTTCGCGGCGACGCCGTTGTACACCTTCTCGAAGATGCGCGGCACGGCCGCCATGTACGTCGGCTGCACCACAGGCAGGTTCTCGATGATCTTGTCGACGCGGCCGTCCACGGCGGTGACGTGCCCGACCTCGATCTGGCCGGAGGTGAGCACCTTGCCGAAGACGTGCGCGAGCGGCAGCCAGAGGTACTGCACGTCCTCGGTGCTGACCAGGCCGGTCGCGGCGATCGCCTTCGCCATGTACGACCAGTTGTCGTGCGGGAGGCGCACGCCCTTGGGGCGGCCGGTGGTGCCGGAGGTGTAGATGAGGGTGGCCAGCTGGTCCTTCGTGATCGCGCCGACCCGCTCCTTGATCAGGTCGGGGTCCTTCTCCAGCCGGGCCGCGCCGCGCTTCTCCAGCTCGTCCAGGGTGAGGATCCAGTCGGCGGTCTCGACGCCGACCGGGTCGACGACCACCACATGGGTCAGCTCGGGCAGCTCCGGGCGCTTCTCCTTCGCCTTGGCCAGCTGGTCGGCGTTCTCCGCGATGAGCACCCGGCTCTCGGAGTCGGACAGGATGTACGCGGACTCGTCGGCGTTGGTCTGCGGGTACACCGTGGTCGTCGCGGCGCCCGCGCACATGATGCCGAGGTCGGCGAGGATCCACTCGATCCGGGTGCTGGAGGCGAGGGCGACGCGCTGCTCGGGCTGGACGCCCAGCTCGATGAGGCCCGCCGCGATGGCGAAGACCCGCTCGGCGGCCTGCGCCCAGCTCAGCGACTTCCATTCGTCCGGCCCCTGTCCGGAGGACGAGGGAACCGGATACCGGTAGGCCTCTGCGTCCGGCGTGGCCGCCACGCGCTCCAGGAAGAGGCCCGCCACGGACGGCGGACGGTTCTCGATCAGTGTCTGTGTGTCGCTCACGACATCCTCCGGGGCCCGCGACGATGCGGCTGGCTCTGGTGCGGCTGGTTGGTCCTCACGAGCTGCTGGTGAAAGCCGTTGTTTAACTCGTGAGTAACTATCGAGCAGGGATCAGAGTAAAGGTCGACCGGTTCCTGCGTAAGGGTCTGCGGCCTGTCACTTCACACAGAGAGCTACCCCGTGTACGCGCAGGGCCCGCCGCACTTTCGCACGACGGGCCCCTGTTCTACCCGGTTTGGGGTGTAACCCACGGTAATCCGTGATTACTTCTTGCCCTTGGCCGACCCCGCGCTGTCATCGCTCGACAGGACGGCGATGAAGGCCTCCTGCGGAACCTCTACGGAACCCACCATCTTCATCCGCTTCTTGCCCTCCTTCTGCTTCTCCAGCAGCTTCCGCTTACGGGAGATGTCACCGCCGTAGCACTTGGCGAGGACGTCCTTGCGGATGGCGCGGATGGTCTCGCGGGCGATGACCCGGGAGCCGATGGCGGCCTGGACGGGCACCTCGAAGGCCTGCCGCGGGATGAGCTCCTTGAGCTTGGCGACAAGCCGCACACCGTAGGCGTACGCCTGGTCCTTGTGGGTGATCGCCGAGAAGGCGTCCACCTTGTCGCCGTGCAGCAGGATGTCGACCTTGACCAGGCTGGAGGTCTGCTCTCCGGTGGGCTCGTAGTCCAGGGACGCGTAACCACGCGTCTTCGACTTCAGCTGGTCGAAGAAGTCGAAGACGATCTCGGCGAGGGGCAGGGTGTAGCGGATCTCGACCCGCTCCTCGGAGAGGTAGTCCATGCCGAGCAGCGTGCCGCGCCGGGTCTGGCACAGCTCCATGATCGAGCCGATGAACTCGCTGGGCGCCAGGATGGTCGCCCGGACGACCGGCTCGTACACGTCCGAGATCTTGCCCTCGGGGAACTCGCTGGGGTTGGTGACGGTGTGCTCGCTGCCGTCCTCCATGACCACGCGGTAGACCACGTTCGGCGCGGTGGCGATCAGGTCGAGCCCGAACTCGCGCTCCAGCCGCTCCCGGATCACGTCCAGGTGCAGCAGGCCGAGGAAGCCGACGCGGAAGCCGAAGCCGAGAGCCGCGGAGGTCTCCGGCTCGTAGACCAGCGCGGCGTCGTTGAGCTGGAGCTTGTCCAGGGCCTCGCGCAGCTCGGGGTAGTCCGAGCCGTCCAGCGGATAGAGGCCGGAGAAGACCATCGGCTTGGGGTCCTTGTAGCCGCCGAGGGGCTCGGTGGCGCCCTTGGACTGGCTGGTGACGGTGTCACCGACCTTGGACTGGCGGACGTCCTTCACACCGGTGATCAGGTAGCCCACCTCGCCGACACCGAGGCCGTCGGCGCCGAGCATCTCCGGCGAGTTGGTGCCGATCTCCAGCAGCTCGTGCGTGGCGCCGGTCGACATCATCCGGATGCGCTCGCGCTTGTTGAGCTGACCGTCGATGACACGGACGTACGTCACGACGCCCCGGTAGGAGTCGTAGACGGAGTCGAAGATCATGGCGCGCGCGGGGGCGTCCTTGACGCCGACCGGGGCCGGGACCTGCTCGACGACCTTGTCCAGCAGCGCCTCGACACCGAGCCCGGTCTTCGCGGAGACCTTGAGCACGTCGTCGGGCTCGCACCCGATGAGGTGGGCCAGCTCCTCGGCGAACTTCTCGGGCTGCGCCGCCGGCAGGTCGATCTTGTTGAGGACCGGGATGATCGTGAGGTCGTTCTCCATCGCCAGGTAGAGGTTGGCGAGGGTCTGGGCCTCGATGCCCTGGGCCGCGTCGACCAGGAGGATGGTGCCCTCGCAGGCGGCGAGCGACCGCGAGACCTCGTAGGTGAAGTCGACGTGTCCCGGGGTGTCGATCATGTTGAGGATGTGCGTGTTGTCCTTGTCGTGGGTGGGGGCCCACGGCAGACGCACCGCCTGAGACTTGATCGTGATGCCGCGCTCGCGCTCGATGTCCATGCGGTCGAGGTACTGAGCGCGCATCTGCCGCTGCTCGACCACTCCGGTCAGCTGGAGCATCCGGTCGGCGAGCGTGGACTTGCCGTGGTCGATGTGCGCGATGATGCAGAAGTTGCGGATCAGAGCCGGGTCGGTACGGCTCGGCTCGGGCACATGGCTAGGGATCGCGGGCACGCAGGGTCCTGATTCTTGAGGCGTCCGCAGTGTCTGCGGTCTCGGGTCGGATCGATACGTAGCCTCCATGGTCCCACGGGTGGCGACCGTGGACGGGTTTGGGCCGTGGATGGGCCCGCTGGTAGCCTGGGTGGCTGTGTCTCATGCCCTCTCGCAGGAGGCACGACCTCAAGAAATCACCCGGTACGGGAACCGTGCGGATCAGTGCGGCCCCGTGCCAGAACCTGAAAAGGCTCATTCGTGGCGAACATCAAGTCCCAGATCAAGCGGATCAAGACCAACGAGAAGGCCCGGCTGCGCAACAAGGCCGTCAAGTCCTCCCTGAAGACCGCGATCCGCAAGGCCCGCGAGGCCGCTGCCGCGGGTGACGTCGAGAAGGCCACCGAGTACCAGCGCGCTGCCGCGCGTCAGCTCGACAAGGCCGTCTCGAAGGGCGTCATCCACAAGAACCAGGCTGCCAACAAGAAGTCGGCGCTGGCTCAGAAGGTCACCGCGCTCAAGGGCTGACATCTGATGTGACCGCCGGAGGGAATCGAGCGGGCCCTCTCTCATCCGCTCCCGTCCGGCACCCCTCGGGTCCGCGCGCGGCCTGCGTTCGCCACGCGGGCGCGGATCCATCAGCTTGAACCGAAGGCCGGGTGGCCCTCCTGTTCCCCATGGGAGGCCACCCGGCCTTCGTGCTGCTCAGAGCCCTGCGTGCTGCTCAGAGCCTGCATGCTGCTCAGGACCAGAACTCGTTGTTCTTGTCGATGTCCTCGACGCACTCGTCGAGGTCGGTGACCTTGTCGCCCACGATCCGGAAGATGATGCAGCCGGTGTCGTCGAGGTGCTTGCCGTTGCGGTCGGCCGTGAAGCGGGTCATGCCGACCGCGTGGCCGCGACCGTCGACACCGATGCCGATCAGTTCGGCGCGCATCGTCCCGTTGGTCTCCGCACCGAGCCGTTCGTACATCTCGATGATCGAGTCCACGCCCTTGAAGTCGCCCGACAACGGGTGATCTCCGGGTACGTGATGCGTGGCGTCTCCCGCGATCAGTGTGCGCAAGGTGTCCATGTCACCGCGCGAGAAGGCCTCGAATCCCTTGCGGACCAGCGCTGCGTGGGGGTGTTCAGCCATGGCCGTCGCCACCTTTCCGTCGCTCGGCGAGTTCGGCTGACTCTCCCGATTCTCCCTCCGGACGGCTCCGGCGGCACAGTGGAGACATGGACGCAGACGACAGGAACGTGCTGGCCGGGGCCCGCGTGGCGACCCGGCTCCCCGCGCAGGACCTGGACCGGGCACGGCGCTTCTACGCCGAGAAGCTGGGCCTGGAGCCCGTCGACGAGCGGCCCGGCGGGCTGCTGTACCGCTGCGACGGGGCGGAGTTCGCCCTGTTCCGGTCCACGGGGGTCTCCCCCGGCACCTTCACGCAGATGGCGTTCGAGGTCGACGACATCGACGCGGTCGCGGCGGAGCTCAAGCGGCGCGGCGTGGTCTTCGAGGAGGTCGACGTACCCGGTCTGCGCACGGAGGGCGGGATCGCCGAGGTCGAGGGGCACTACCCGAGCAAGGGCGCACGGGGCGAACGCGGCGGCTGGTTCCGTGACAGCGAGGGGAACCTGCTGGGGATCGGGGAGCCGGTCTACTGAGGTCGGCCCGGTCCGCCGAGGGGCTGGTCCGGTGAGGCGCAGGCCGGTCTGCCGAGAGGCTGGTCCGGTGAGGCGCAGGCCGGTCTGCCGAGGGGCCGGTCCGATGAGGGCAGCCTGGTCCGGTGAGGGGCTGGTCCGGTGAGGGCAGCCTGGTCCGCCGAGGGGCGCTCAGCTGATGCACGCCGGCCCGACACCTGTCCGCCAACTGATCCGCGCCGACCCGGCAGACTGCTGACGCCTGTCCGCCAACTGATCCGCGCCGGCCTGGCAGGGCGCTGACGCCTATCCGCGGCCCCGGGAGCGGGCCGCCCGGGCGATCGTGACCACCGCCTTCTCCAGGGCGTACTCGGGGTCGTCGCCGCCGCCCTTCACGCCCGCGTCCGCCTCGGCCACCGCCCGGAGCGCCGTCGCCACCCCGTCCGGTGTCCAGCCACGCATCTGCTGCCGCACCCGGTCGATCTTCCACGGCGGCATGCCCAGCTCCCGCGCCAGGTCGGCCGGCCGGCCCCCGCGCGCCGACGACAGCTTCCCGATCGCCCGCACGCCCTGCGCCAGCGCGCTCGTGATCATCACCGGCGCCACCCCGGTCGCCAGCGACCAGCGCAGCGCCTCCAGCGCCTCCGCCGCCCGGCCCTCGACCGCCCGGTCGGCGACCGTGAAGCTCGACGCCTCGGCCCGCCCGGTGTAGTACCGCCCGACGACCGCCTCGTCGATCGTGCCCTCGACGTCCGCGACCAGCTGGGAGACCGCCGAGGCCAGCTCCCGCAGATCGCTCCCGATCGCGTCGACGAGCGCCTGGCACGCCTCAGGTGTGGCGGACCTGCCCGTCGCCCGGAACTCGCTCCGCACGAACGCCAGCCGGTCCGCGGGCTTCGTCATCTTCGGGCAGGCCACCTCGCGCGCCCCCGCCTTGCGCGCCGCGTCGAGCAGGCCCTTGCCCTTGGCTCCCCCGGCGTGCAGCAGCACGAGGGTGATCTCCTCGGCGGGCGCCCCGAGGTACGCCTTCACGTCCTTGACCGTGTCGGCCGAGAGGTCCTGCGCGTTGCGGACGACCACCACCTTGCGCTCCGCGAAGAGCGACGGACTGGTCAGCTCGGCGAGCGTGCCGGGCTGCAACTGGTCCGGGGTCAGGTCCCGCACGTCCGTGTCGGCGTCGGCGGCCTTCGCGGCGGCCACCACCTCCTGCACGGCACGGTCCAGCAGCAGGTCCTCCTGGCCCACGGCGAGCGTCACCGGGGCGAGAGGGTCGTCATTCGCAGTCTTCCTGGCCATCGCGCCAAGCATCCCACGCGGCACTGACAACGGGATCCGCCGAGACCTACGGCTCCTCCCGCCAGCCCTCCCACTCGCCCGCGAAGCGGTCCAGCTCGCCGGGGTCCAGCCGCCCCTCCTCGTCCCTCAGGACGACCAGCCACTGCGCGTCCTCGGCATCGTCCTCGCCGGCCAGCGCGTCCCGCACCAGCCGCGGCTCCTCGACGACTCCGAACCGCTCCCCGAGCGCCTCCACCACCTCTTCCGCGGCATCCCGGTCGGGCAGCACCAGCACATGTCGCACATCACTCACGCCGGACATTGTCCGACACCGCCTCGCGGTCCGGCCGCTCAGCCCTTGCGGACCACCTGCACATCGAGGTCGACCCGGATGCTCGGCCCGACCACCGCGATGCCCCGCGCCAGCATCGTCTGCCAGCTCACGGTGAAGTCGTCCCGGTGCAGCTCGGTCGTGGCCCGGCAGGCCGCCCGCACCTCGCCCTCCATGCCGTTGCCAAGACCCAGGTACTCGGTGTCCAGCGTCACCGTCCGCGTCACGCCGTGCAGCGACAGCGCGCCCGTCACGGCCCACCGGTTGCCGCCCTTGTGCACGAACCGCTCGCTGTAGAACTCCAGGGTCGGGAACCGCTCGACGTCCAGGAAGTCCGCCGACCGCAGGTGGTCGTCACGCATCCGCATGTTCGTGTCGATGGACGCCGCGTCGATCACCACGTGCATCGCCGACCGCTCGACCGGGTCGGCGATCCGTACGACCCCCGCGAAGGAGGTGAACCGGCCATGGATCCGGGCCAGTCCGATGTGCCGCGCCGTGAAGCCGATCGAGGAGTGGGCCGGCTCGATCTCCCAGTCGCCCGGCGCGGGCAGCTCCGGCGGCCGGGCCAGCTGCAGCGTCACCTCCCCGAGCGAGGCGAGCGCGTTCTCGTCGACCTGCGTGGTCGCCAGGTACGGCGTGTAGCCCTCCGCCGACACCGCGAGCCGGTACTCCCCCGCGGGCACCGTCGTCACGAACGACCCGTACGGGTCCGCTCCCCCGCTGACCACCGGGCGCCCCATGGCGTCGGTGACCGCGAACTCCGCGTGCCGGAGCGGCTCGTTGACCGGGTCCAGCACCCGGCAGGCCAGCACCCCGGCGCTCGGCGGCGTCGGCACCGCCGCCAGGGGACTCGTCCGTTGCGCCCGGTTGGTTCGGCTTCCCAGCCAGCGGCCGATCATCCCCGACTCCCCTGTGTGACTCGAAATCGCCTGTTGATCACTGTTGATCACTTGTGCCGAAGACGCATTCGACCACCAGTGAGGCTTTCGAGGCAACACGGGACCACATCACGGGAATCCAGCACATGTGCTGGCACTACGCACGAGTAGCCCCGTGTGGACCGAATTGATCCCTAGCCGGCCCGGGGCAGCGTCGGCAGCCGGTCGAGTTCGATGCCGAACCGCTCCCGGTACGCCCCGAGCACCTCCTCGTCCGTCCCCAGCTCCCGCTCCTCCCGCGCCCCCTCGGCCGATGTCACCGTGAGCCGGCGCCCGCTGAGCGTGGTCCTCCCTCCGTCCTCCGTGACCCGCGAGCAGACCAGCGACCGCGTGAAGTGCGACACCGGCGACGTGCTGTGCCACCACGCCCCGGCCACGAAGTCGCCGAGCACCCGCGGCCGCACCTCCAGGCGGTACTGCGGTGTGCCGTCACGGATGACGTCCAGGTCCGCCGCCTCCACCGTGTCGTGCCCGCCGCGCACCCCGGCCGCGTCCGGCCCCGCCTCCACGATCCGGAACGTGCCCCCGGGGTCCTCCTGCTCCCCCCGGTCCCCGAACGCCAGCGGCAGGTGGCTGTGCGCCCCGAATCCGACGTCGGCCAGCCAGTCACCCCCGTCCACCGTCCGCACCCGCAGCGCGAGATGGTCGTACGGGATCCCCAGCCGCTCCTCCGGCCCGTACACCCGCGCCGCGAGCAGCGCCACGTCGTACCCCAGCGCGGCCAGCAACGCCCCGAAGGCGCCGTTGAGTTCGTAGCAGAACCCGCCCCGCCGCGCGCCGACCACCTTCTCCAGCAGCCGCTCCTCTTCCAGCACGATCTCCTCGCCGAGATGGATGGAGAGGTTCTCGAACGGCACCGTCCGCAGATGGCACAGGTGCAGCTCGCGCAGCACGTCGACGGTGGGCCACGCCGGGTGCTCCACTCCCAGTCGGCGGAGGTAGGCATCGACCTGTGCTGAGTCCATGCCCTCAGTCTCGCGCCACGCTCAGCTCCCCGCCCCCTCCTACGACCGCCAGCGCGCCGTCCCGGTCCGTCCGCAGCACGGTCGCGCCCCCGGCGCGCAGCGCCGCGACCGTGCCGGGCGCCGGGTGTCCGTACATGTTGTTCTCACCGCAGGAGATGAGCGCGAGCCGCGGAGCCGCCCGACGCATCAGGCCGGGGTCCTGGTAGGCCGAGCCGTGGTGGGCGACCTTCAGTACGTCCACGCCCCCGAGCGCCGCGGCCGCCGGTGACCTGGCCAGCGCCCGCTGGGCCGGGGGCTCCAGGTCCCCGAGGAGCAGCAGGCGCAGCCCGCCCGACCGGACCAGCATGGCGACACTGGCGTCGTTCGGCCCCTCCGGCGCCGGGTGGGCCGGGAGCAACCCCGGCGGTGCGTCCGGGGGCGGGCTCGGGGGCGGCCACACCACCTGCCAGGACAGCTGCCCCGTACGCCGCTGCTCCCCCACCGCCGCCCGCGTCACGGGAACCCGCCGGGCCGCCGCCGCCCTCCTCACGAACGCGGCCTGTTCGGCGGGCTCTTCGAAGCCGGTCGTCTCGATCGCGCCCACCGCCCGTCCCCGCAGCACGCCGGGCAGGCCCGCCACGTGATCGGCGTGGAAGTGGGTGAGCACGACCAGCGGGATCCTGGTGACGCCGAGGGAGCGCAGGCAGTGGTCGACGCGTTCCGGATCGGGGCCGGCGTCCACCACCACGCCCGCGCCCCCGCCCGCCGCGAGCACCAGGGCGTCCCCCTGCCCCACGTCACACATCACCAGCCGCCAGCCCGGCGGCGGCCAGCCCGTGACCACCCTGGTCAGCGGCGGCGGCTGCACCACCACCAGCACGAGCAGCAAGGCGCACACCCCGCACCACCAGGGGTGCCGGAGCAGCCGCCGTCCGGCGAGCAGCACGAGCAGGGTCACGGCGGCGAGCAGCGCCGCGCCCGCCCAACTGCCCGGCCAGTCCACCCCCGCACCCGGCAGCGCGGCCCCGGTCCGGGCGACCGTCGCGATCCACTCGGCGGGCCACTGCGCGCACCACGCCAGGGCCTTGGCGGCCGGCATCCCCACCGGTGCCGCGGCCAGTGCCGCGAAGCCCAGCACGGTGGCCGGCGCGATCGCGAACTCCACGAGCAGGTTGCACGGCACCGCCACCAGGCTGACCCGCGCCGACAGCACGGCGACGACGGGCGCGCACAGGGCCTGCGCGGCGGCAGCGGCGGCCAGTGCCTCGGCGAGCCTGGGCGGCACCCCGCGCCGCCGCAGCCCGGCGCTCCAGCGCGGCGCGAGCGTGAGCAGGGCGCCGGTGGCCACGACGGACAGCAGGAAGCCGTAACTCCGCGCCAGCCACGGGTCGTAGAGCACCAGCAGCAGGACCGCCGTCGCCAGGGCCGGGATCAGGGATCTGCGGCGGCCGGTCGCGAGGGCGAGCAGCGCGACGGCTCCGCAGGCCGCGGCCCGCAGCACGCTGGGGTCCGGTCGGCACACCACGACGAACCCGAGGGAGAGCACGCCCCCGAGCACCGCGGTCCCCCGCAGGGAGATGCCGAGGCGAGGAGCGAGCCCCCGGCGCTCCGCCTGCTGCGCCAGGCCCGGCGGCCCGAGCAGCAGCGCCAGCAGGATCGTGAAGTTGGCCCCGCTCACAGCCAGCGTGTGCGTGAGGTCGGTCTCCTTGAAGGCCTCCTCCAGGTCCGGGGTGATGCGCGAGGTGTCCCCGACGACCAGCCCCGGCAGCAGCGCCCGGGCGTCCGCCGGCAGGCCGTCGGTCGCCTCCCGCAGCCCGGCGCGCAGCCGTCCGGCGAGCCGCTGGGCCGCCGAGGGTGCTCCCACCACCTCCGGTCCGGCCTCGCCCCGCACCCGCAGCACGGCCGCGACCCGGTCCCCGCCCGTCATCGCGGGCGCCAGCCGCGCGGCGACCCGCAACCGCGTCGACGGCAGCAGCCCGAGCCACGCCGACCGCACCGGCCGCCCACCGGCCACCCGGCCAGGGGCGGACGAGCCCACGTCCACGATCATCAGCACCGGTGTCCGCGTCACCGTCGTCGCGCCACCCGTCTCGTGGACGCGCCGCACCTCGGCGTCGATCAGCACGGCGGTCGGAGCGACATGGTCGCCCCGGACCCTGGGCTTGGTGAGCCGGGGGTCGGAGGTGAGCTCGACCTCGGCGGTCACCGTCGCGTACGCCCGCGCCAGGCCGGGCACGGGCCCCCGGCGCAGATCCGCCCCGTGCAGCCCGGCCGAGGCGGCGGCCGCGGCGACGCACAGCAGCACCGCGGCGGCCGAAGCCCGCGGCCAGGACGCCGGCCCGCGGCGCCGGGCCGACGCCTGCAGTCCGGCGGCGACGAGACAGACGGCCACGATCCCCACCACCCACCCGGCCGGCATGTCCGGCACCAGCGCCGCCGTGCCCCAGGCCGCCAGGGCGGGCGGGACGAGCCGCAGGTCCGTGGGCCCTTCCTGACGCGGCCGGGCGATGCCGAGCCGGTGACCGGAGGAGGCGTGCACGGCCGACCGGGCGGGGCGGGCGTCCGGCGCCGACCGGGCGGGGCGGGCGTCCGGCACGCCCTCGCCCGACCCCTCCTGGGTGTCGAGGGCGCCCCTCATGGCCGTACGAGGTTCCGCAGGTCGGCGAAGCGGCGGTCGCCGATGCCGTTCACCTCGCGCAGCTCGTCCACGGAGCGGAAGCCGCCGTGCCGCGTGCGGTAGTCGATGATGTGCTGCGCCAGCACCGGGCCGACGCCCGGCAGCGTGTCGAGCTGGTCGGGGGTGGCCGTGTTGAGGGAGACCGGCGCGGCCGGCATCGCACCACCCGCCGCCACACCGCCCGCCGCCGCACCGCCTGCCGCCGCACCGCCCGGGCTGCCGACGGGCGAGCCGCCCGCTCCCGTACCCGTGGCCGGAGCCGGGCCGCCGACGATCACCTGCTCGCCGTCCACGAGGAAGCGGGCGCGGTTGAGACCGTCCGTGTCCGTGCCGGGCTTCACCCCGCCCGCCGCGCTCAGCGCGTCCGCGACTCTGGAACCGGCCGGCAGCCGGTGGATGCCGGGCTCACGGACCTTGCCGCCGACGTCCACGACGATCTCGGCCGCCCCCGCTTTCACCGGCCCGGCGGACGCCCCGGGAGCACTCGGCGTGTGCGCCTCCTCGCCCGGTCCGCTCTCCTCCCGCTGCCCGTACGGCACCGCCGCCCGCACCACCTCGGGCGGCCGCACGGACTGGGTCCGCCCGGCCCAGAAGTGCTGCACGGCGAACGCCGCCGCGACGACCAGCACCACCGTCAGGGCGAGCACGCTCCGCCGCTCCAGGCCGCACCTCGCCTGCACCCACAGCGGCAGACGCTCCCGCAGCGCGAGCCCGGCCCGCTCCCGCCAGGAACCCTCCGCGGCGCGACCCGTCCGCTCCCGCCAGGAACCCTCCGCGGCGCGACCCGTCCGCTCCCGCCAGGAACCCTCTGCGGCAAGCCCAGCCGGCTCCCGCCAGGAACCCTCCCCGGCAAGCCCAGCCGGCTCCCGCCAGGAACCCTCCGCAGCGCGGCCGTCCCGCTCCCGCAAGGCCCCCTCCCCGGCACGCAAGGCCCCCTCCCCGGCACACCCGGCCTCGCCCTCTGCCGCGACCGCCCGGGCGACGGGCTCCCCATCAGGCCGGGCCGCCGCCGCTCCGTGCCCCGCCCCGCCGACGCCCCCGGAGCCGGGCGGCCCCTGCCCCGACTCCCGGCGCTCCCCGGCCTGTTCGACCGGCTCGGCATACGGGCCGAACAACACCCCGGCGCGCCTGCGGAGTTCCTCCGCCGAGGCGTGTCGCTGCCGAGCCCGCCCGCGTGCAGCGGGCCGGCGATGACGGACCCGGCCGTCGGACGCGGGCGCACGGCCCGGCCCGCTGGTCGCGGTCGCTGTGCGTGAACGTGATCGAAGTGCCATGCGACGAGGATCGGCCACATCGACCCACCCGCGATGATCTTGGTCAATTCCCGGGGACAAGCCACCGGTTGTGGAAAACTCCGCCCCTCACACGGGTGACCGGAGCCCCGCTGCAACGTTCACCGGGGCGAAACCACCACGGCCAGCAGCCCGGGCCCCGTATGCGCCCCGATCACCGCCCCGACCTCGCTGACATGCAGATCGGCCAGCCCGGACACCCGGGCCCGCAGCCGGTCCGCGAGGGCCGACGCCCGGTCCGGGGCGGCGAGATGGTGGACGGCGACGTCGACCTGGCCGCTGCCCGCGCGCTCCGCGGCGATCTCCTCCAGCCGGGCGATCGCCTTGGACGCGGTCCGCACCTTCTCCAGCGGCTCGATGCGGCCGTCGGCCAGCTGCAGCAACGGCTTCACCGCGAGCGCCGAGCCCAGCAGGGCCTGCGCGGCGCCGATGCGGCCGCCCCGGCGCAGGTAGTCGAGGGTGTCGACGTAGAAGTAGGCGGACGTGCCCGCGGCGCGCTTCTCCGCGGCCGTCACGGCCTCGTCCACCGTGCCGCCGGACTCCGCGGCCTCCGCGGCGGAGAGCGCGCAGAACCCGAGCGCCATCGCGATCATGCCGGTGTCCACCACCCGCACCGGCACCGGCGCCTGCCGCGCGGCGACGACGGCCGCGTCGTACGTGCCGGAGAGCTCGGCGGAGAGGTGGAGGGAGACGATGCCGGTGGCACCGGACTCGGCGACCTTGCGGTACGTCTCCTCGAAGACCGCGGGACTGGGCCGCGAGGTCGTCACCGGGCGCCGCTTCTGCAAAGCCTGGGCGAGGGCGCGGGTCGAGATCTCGGTGCCCTCCTCCAGGGCGCGGTCGCCGAGGACCACGGTCAGAGGCACCGCTGTGATGCCGTGACGCTCCATCGTCCGGGCCGGCAGGTAGGCCGTTGAATCGGTGACGATCGCGACATGGCGGGACATGAGCTGGAGGTTACCTGCCGTAGTGCCCGTGCGGCAGCCCGGCCCCTCGGCTCCGCTGCGCGCGTGGCCGGATCAAGTGGTGCTCTCGGGGCGGGGTTTCTTCTGCCAGGGGTAGGTGGGACGCGGCCCCGGCGGGGTGATGGCGGGCCGTGTCGGCTCGGACGCCGGACTCGACTGCGGGGTCTCCGGCCAGGTCTGCCCGGCCGTGGCGGCGTCGGCGGCGGGTGCCTCGGGCCAGGGCGGCGGGGCGGTGGTCGGGGACTCCGACGGCGTCGCCCAGTGCCGCAACGCGCCGGCCTCCACGTCGATCTGCGCGCTGAGCGTGTCCAGGTCATCCTCGGCGAAGCGGCGGGCGCGGTCCCGGGCCGCCCAGCGCAGCGAGTCCGCGGACCGCTTGATGCGCTCGGTGCGCTCGCGCAGCTCGGGCAGCCGCTCGGCGAGCGCCGTGCGGTCCGGCTCGGATTCCAGGCGCTTGAGCTCGTCGTCCAGCTCGTGGCCGTGGGCGCTGAGGCGTTCGAAGAGGCTCAGGGACTCCTTCAGGGAGGTGTCCTCGGCGACGGCCGCGTGCAGCGCGTCCTGCGTGGCGCGCATCGACGTGCGCAGGGTGAGCCGGAGCTGGGCCAGCTCGCCCGCGGCGCCGAGCTGGGCGAAGGACTTGGCCCGCAGGGTGTGGTCCTCGACCGTGCGGCGGGCCTGGGTGATGCCGCGGTCCACGCCGCGCTTGGCGGCACCGACGACCTTCACGGTCGCGTAGGCGCCGAGCCCGAGAAAGAGCACGAAGAGCAGGGCGAATACTGCGATCACTGCTTCCACCGGCTCCTCCTCGGAATGTCGCGTGACACTTCGCGTCGCTCTTCAACGGTAAACGCAACAGGCAGGTCCGGAGTTCCAGAAAGACCCCGAACCTGCCCGTAGGGGACCACCCCGAGAGTGGCCCGCAGTCCCTCGCGTTACGCCGGAACGATGTTCACCAGCTTGGGCGCGCGCACGATCACCTTCCGGATCCCGGCCCCGCCCAGCGCGGCGACGACCTTCTCGTCGGCCAGGGCGACCTTCTCCAGCTCGTCCTCGGAGATCGACGGCGAGACCTCCAGCCGCGCCTTGACCTTGCCCTTGACCTGCACGACGCAGGTCACGGTCTCGTCGACCACGTACTGCGGGTCGGCGACCGGGAAGTCCTGGTGGACGACCGAGTCGGTGTGCCCCAGCTTGCGCCACAGTTCCTCGGCGATGTGCGGGGCCAGCGGCGCGACCATCAGCACCAGCGGCTCGGCGACGGAGCGTGGTACGGCCCCGCCCGCCTTGGTCAGGTGGTTGTTCAGCTCGGTGACCTTGGCGATGGCGGTGTTGAATCGCATGCCCTCCAGGTCCCCGCGCACCCCGTCGATCGCCTTGTGCAGGGCGCGCAGCGTCTCCTCGTCGGGCTCGGCGTCGACGACGGTGACCTCGCCGGTCGCCTCGTCGACGATGTTGCGCCACAGCCGCTGCAGCAGCCGGAACTGGCCGACCACCGCGCGCGTGTCCCACGGCCGGGAGACGTCCAGCGGGCCCATCGCCATCTCGTACAGGCGCAGCGTGTCGGCCCCGTACTCGGCGCAGATCTCGTCCGGCGTGACGGCGTTCTTCAGGGACTTGCCCATCTTGCCCAGCAGGCGGGAGACCTTCTCGCCCTGGTAGTAGTAGGCGCCGTCGCGCTCCTCCACCTCGGCGGCGGGCACCGCGATGCCACGGCTGTCGCGGTAGACGTAGGCCTGGATCATGCCCTGGTTGAACAGCTTGTGGAACGGCTCCGCCGAGGAGACGTGCCCCAGGTCGTACAGGACCTTGGACCAGAAGCGGGCGTACAGCAGGTGCAGCACGGCGTGCTCGGCTCCGCCGACGTACAGGTCGACGCCGCCGTGCGGCTGGCCCTCGCGCGGGCCCATCCAGTACTGCTCGATCTCGGGGTCGACCAGCTTGTCGCTGTTGTGCGGGTCCAGGTAGCGCAGCTCGTACCAGCAGGAACCGGCCCAGTTGGGCATGGTGTTGGTCTCGCGCCGGTACTTCTTCGGGCCGTCGCCCAGGTCCAGCGTGACGTTGACCCAGTCCTCGTTGCGCGACAGCGGCGTCTCGGGCTGGGTGTCGGCGTCGTCCGGGTCGAAGGTGCGCGGCGAGTAGTCCTCGACCTCGGGCAGCTCCAGCGGCAGCATCGACTCGGGCAGCGCGTGGGCGATGCCGTCCTCGTCGTAGACGATCGGGAAGGGCTCGCCCCAGTAGCGCTGGCGGCTGAACAGCCAGTCGCGCAGCCGGAAGTTGACGGTGCCCTCGCCGACGCCCTTGCTTTCCAGCCATTCGGTGATGCGCGCCTTGGCCTCGACGACGCCCAGGCCGTCCAGGCTGACCTCGTCGTTCGACGAGTTGATGATCTTCGCGTCGTACGACGAGAAGGCGTCCTCCCAGGTGGAGGTGTCCGTGCCGCGACCGTCGGTCGGCTCGACGATGCAGGTGATCGGCAGCTCGAAGGCGCGGGCGAACTCGAAGTCGCGCTGGTCGCCGGCGGGGACGGCCATGATCGCGCCGGTGCCGTAGCCCATCAGGACGTAGTCGGCGATGAAGACCGGGACCTGCTCGCCGTTGACCGGGTTGGTGGCGTACGCGCCGATGAAGACGCCGGTCTTGTCCTTGGCCTCGGCCTGGCGCTCGACGTCGGACTTCGAGGCGGCCTGGGCGCGGTAGGCGGCGACGGCCTCGGCGGGGGTGGCGTGACCGCCGGTCCACACCTCGTGGGTGCCCTCCGGCCAGGCGGCCGGGGTGAACTTCTCGACCAGCGGGTGCTCGGGCGCCAGCACCATGTAGGTGGCGCCGAACAGGGTGTCCGGGCGGGTCGTGAAGACGGTGATGCGCTCGCCGTCGATCGGGAAGTCGACGCGGGCGCCCTCGGAGCGGCCGATCCAGTTGCGCTGCTGCAGCTTGATGGCCTCGGGCCAGTCCAGCTCCTCCAGGTCGTCCAGCAGCCGGTCGGCGTACGCGGTGATGCGCATGTTCCACTGGCGCAGCTTGGCCTTGAAGACCGGGAAGTTGCCGCGCTCGGAGCGGCCCTCGGCGGTGACCTCCTCGTTGGCCAGCACGGTGCCCAGCCCGGGGCACCAGTTGACCGGCGCGTCGGAGGCGTAGGCCAGCCGGAACTCGCCCAGGACGTCGGCCTTCTCGGCGGCGCTCAGCTCGCTCCACGCGCGCGTGTGCCCGGGAACGGGCCGCTCACCGGACTCGAACTCGGCGACCAGCTCGGCGATCGGGCGGGCCCGCCGGGCGTCGTGGTCGTACCAGGAGTTGAAGATCTGCAGGAAGATCCACTGGGTCCACTTGTAGTAGTCCGGGTCGATCGTGGCGAACGAGCGGCGCTTGTCGTGGCCCAGGCCCAGCCGGCGCAGCTGGGACTTCATGTTCTCCATGTTGGCTTCGGTGGACACGCGCGGGTGCGTGCCGGTCTGCACCGCGTACTGCTCGGCGGGCAGGCCGAAGGCGTCGAAGCCCAGGGTGTGCAGGACGTTGTGGCCGGTCATCCGCTGGAAGCGGGCGAAGACGTCCGTGGCGATGTAGCCCAGGGGGTGGCCGACGTGCAGGCCCGCTCCGGAGGGGTACGGGAACATGTCCATGATGAACTTCTTGGGCCGGGCGGCGATCTCCCGGTCGCCCGCCAGGTCACCCTTGGGGTTGGGCGCGGCGTAGGTGCCGTCCGCGTCCCAGAAGTCCTGCCAGCGTGCTTCGATCTCGGCAGCCGTCGCGGCCGTGTAGCGGTGCGGCGCGGCCACCTCGGAGGTGGCCGCGGGGTTCGTCTCGCTCATGATCCTCAAAGCTCCATCGATCGTCTCTGCCTGCGGCTGTGTGGTTCGAGAAACGAAAAATCCCCTCGCACAGGAGGGGACGCCGCGCCGATTCCGGCCACTCGACTCGTCCGGTGGCCGGGACTGATCAGCGCGGCCCGCTAAGCAGAAGGCGTACGGCACGCATGGCGTTAGGGTACCGCAGGCCCCCAGCGCGCCGCGACGCGCTTCCGGTGGGCCGTCTCGGTGCCGAAAAGCTGAACCAGGGTCAAAAGTTACTTCGCGTAACAGTCACTAAGGGACATCACAACAACCACATTGTCCTTTGATAACAACGCAATAACTCAAACCTCGTACCCATCGGTATGGCTCCGCTTAGAGTGCGGCAGCGGGACCGCTTTCCCGAACCGCTCGGAGTTGCCCCCATGAACCCTCATCGCAGTACCGCCCCACTCGCCCCGCTCGTCGGGATCCGGGGAGGCAGGCCGTGAACCCCTACGACTCCACGGCAGACGACTCCTTCGCCGAGTTCCTCAACTTCGGTGCGGGCGTGCTGTCCCTCGTATGCCTGACCTGCTCGGTGATCTGGGGCCTGGTCGCCCAGGACCGGATCCTGCTCGACGCCCGCAGGCGCATCCTGGCGCAGGCCGTGCACCGGACCACGGCCGTCGCCTCGATCCTCTTCCTGCTGGTGCACATCGGGGTGAAGGTGGCCCTGTCCCACACCTCGTGGGTCGCCGTCGTGATCCCCTTCGGGCTGCTGCTCACCGACGACGAGCTGGTCGCGGGCAGGTCGTTCCTGATCGGCCTGGGCACCCTGGCGGGCATGCTCATGATCTTCGTGGGGATCACCGGCGTACTGCGCAACCGCTTCGCGTCCCCCGCGCCGGTCGCGGCCCGCTGGCGGGCCATGCACATGCTGGCCTACCCGGCCTGGTGCGCCGCCCTCGTGCACGGCCTCTACGCGGGTCGCGCGGCGAAGCCGATCTTCATCATCCTGTACTGCCTGTCCCTGGCCGGGGTGGCCGGAGCCCTCGCGCTGCGCGCGGCCCCGCGCCCGGTCAAGCGCAAGGTCGCCGACAAGATCGCCTCGCTCATCGGGCCCGGCGAGGGCCAGGGCCGCAGGGACCTGGAGGAGAGCCGGGCCCGGGCCAGCGCCGGCTCCGCGCTGCCCGGCTACGAGGGCCGGGACACGTCCGGGAGGGCCGCGGCGTCCCCGTCGGCGCCGCTGTACGAGAAGGCGGAGCGCCCCGCCGCGCCCCAGGAGCCGGTGAGCGGCTTCGCCGCGGCCTACCGCGCCGTCTCGGGCCCGCCGCGGGACCAGGCCTTCGCGCCCGGCCCGGCCACCCGCATGGAGCTGCCGCTGGACATGCAGCCCACCGAGACCATCCCGACCGTGGACGGCCCCTCCAGCACCTCCGGCAACTGGCCGATCCCGTCCCCGCCGCCGGTCGGCGAGGCCCCGCCGTCGGCCTACGACCCGCTCCAGGACACGGGCTTCAACATCCCGCCCTACGACCCCCTGCAGGACACCGGACAAAGCATCCCGGCCTATGGCAATTCAGGCGCCTCCGGCTATGGATCGAGTGACGTGTACGACACGGGTGAGACGAACGCCGTCTACGACACGTACTACCCGAACGACACGTACAACAGCGGTCCCGCCACTGAAACACTGCCCGGTGCGTCCTACGACTTCGACGCACCGGGATCGGGCGAACCTTGGAACACGCCTTCCGGAGGCTTTAAGTGAACGAGGCCCTGCCCGACGTACCCGAAGTCCGCGTGGTCGGTCTTCCCCAGCTCACGTCGGGCTTCGACCTTGTCGATCGGCTCGATCTGCCCATGCATCTGAAGGTGCACGGGCCGCTCGAGCCGATGGGCGGCGAGCAGCTCGCGCAGCTCGCCGAACGCATCAACCTGAAGGGCCGCGGCGGCGCGGGCTTCCCCTTCCACAAGAAGCTGCGCTCGGTCGCCGAGGCGGCGATCAAGCGCGGCGTCCGGCCGGTCGTCGTCGTGAACGGCAGCGAGGACGAACCGGCCTGCCGCAAGGACACGGTGCTGATCAACCGTGCCCCGCACCTCATCCTGGACGGCGCACTGCTGTGCGCCGAGGCCCTGGGTGCCCGCACGCTCGTGGTGGGGGTCACCCGTGAGTCCACACAGCGCTCCATGGAGGCCGCCCTCGCCGAACGCGGCCTCAGCAACGGCCGGCGTTCGGCGCTCCGCGCGCGCGTGCAGCGCAACCCGGTCCGCATGGTCACCGGCGCCGCCGCGTCGCTGATCCGCTCGATCGACGGCGGCCCCGCGGTCCCGCCCGGCCGCAAGGTCAGCGCCTCGCAGAACGGCGTCGGCGGCGCCCCCACCCTGCTGTCCAACGCCGAGACCTTCGCCCAGCTGGCCATCGCCGCCCGCATCGGCCCGGAGCGCTACGGCAACACCGGCCTGTACGACGAGCCGGGCACGGTCATGCTCACGGTCTCCGGGGCGGTGGCCCGCCCCATGGTGATCGAGGTCCCGACGGGTGTGCCGCTTCGCTACGTCCTGCAGCTGGCCGGCGCGCCGCCGGTGCCGCAGGGCGTGCTCACCGGCGGCTACCACGGCAAGTGGATCGACGCGGCGACGGTCAACGAGGCGATCGTCTCCCGCAACTCCCTGGACGCCGTGGGCGGCTCGCTGGGCGCCGGCGCGATCCTGCCGATCAGTCAGGACACCTGCCCGCTGGGCGAGTCGCTGCGGGTCGCCCAGTGGCTGGCCGAGGAGAGCGCGGGGCAGTGCGGCCCCTGCTACCTCGGCCTGCCGGCCGCCGCGCGCGGCATGGAGGACATCCTCAACGGCGGCGGACCGGCCGCCCTGGAGGCGCTCAAGCAGGTCGCCAAGAACGTGAAGCGACGCGGCGCCTGCTCCCACCCGGACGGCTCCGCGATGTTCCTGGAGTCGACCATCAAGGCGTTCACGGACGACCTGGCGGCCCATGTCCTCGGCAACGGCTGCGGACGGCGCGTGGAGGGCGTTCTGCCGCTCTTCGAGGGCGGCAGGGCCCCGACGGGCATCCCGGGCGGCGGCGAGTCCGAGGAGAACGGCCCGAGCCGCCAGAAGATCTACGTCGACTGGACACTGTGCCGGGGCCACGGCCTGTGCGCGGACATCCTCCCGGAGGTGTTCCAGCTGGGCGCCGACGGCTTCCCGACCGTGGCGCAGGCGCAGGTGCCGCGGTACGCCGAGGCGAAGGCTCTACGCGCGGTGCGCCGCTGCCCGGCGCTGGCGCTGCGCATCGAGGAGTCGGGCGCACCGGGCGCGCCCTCCCGCAACCTCCCAGTCCTCTCCCAGGGCCGCGGTCGCCGCGCTCTGGGCCGCTGAGCGGACGTACGGCGGGTTCCCTGCGGCGGGGGCTGCCCTGCGGCATGCCGCCCGGGACGCGTTCGTGCACGGGCTGCATGTGACGCTGCTGGTGAGCGCGGGGTTGTTGCTGCTCG